>JASLDK010000119.1 GCA_030145945.1 Nocardioides sp. | reverse complement strand
GACCAGAGGACGGCGAGGTCCAGTGCTGGCGGTCCCCGGCATGGCTCGTTGGGTATGAATTCATCACCTGTGTGACAAAACTCGGGCCCGATCAGCCGATGTCGATCGGCGTACCGCTGATCGGAAGGTCGTTGTCGAGGTCGGTCTGGTCGGCGTACGTCTTGACCGCGAAGGTGCCGTCCGGGTCAACGGGGTCTCCTGTCGCGAAGAGCGTGCAGCCGCCCGCCGGTACGGTCAGATTCAACAGTCCGTCGTTGTCGGAAACGACGATCAGCTGGGTGGCCTCATCGAGGGCTGTGTCAAAGCGACCCGTGAGTGTGAAGTTGCATGAGGGGCTCGCTATCGCCACGTCGAGGTTCACGCCGCTGACGTTCCCGGGGATGACGTCGGTGGTGCCCGCGGTTGCTGTGCCGGTGAGATTGAGGGACCAGGGGACAGCATGATCGGCCGTGATGGCCCAGGGGCTGGAGGCGTAGTCGCAGCCTTGCCAGGTTGATGACTCGAGTGTCGCCAGGTCACCGCCAGTAGTGTTCGCTCCTGCGTGAACCTTCCCCGTGAACTCGACCTTTGAGCAATACCAGTCGACCGGGATGAAGCCGAAGGCGAGCACCCTGAAATGCACATCAGTGCTGGACGCTCGGATCGGATAGTCGCCAGACTCGCTGCCGGCCACCGACACCGTGTAAGGCGCGCCAGCCCAGGCGGCGCCTCCCGAGGTGCACAGGGCGATTCCAGCCAAGGCGGCGGCTACGCACGTACGTCGCTTCATGTCTTCTCCTGGAGACACGTGTGCCCCGGGTGTGGAGTCCCCGGGGCACACGCTGGCGGGAAGGGCCTCAGACGAGGTTGATGGGCGTACCCGTCATGGGCACGTTGTTGTTGAAGTCGGTCTGGTTGGCATAGGTCTTGACGTCGAAGTCGCCCCAGAACTTGGCGGGGTCACCGGTGGCGAAGAGCGAGCAGCCGCCGGCAGGAACGGTCAGCGTGAGATTGCCGCTGGTCTCACTGATGTGCACCTGCTGGTTGGCCTCGTCGAAGGTTCCGTTGGCCTTACCCGTGACGGAGAAGTTGCAGCTGGGGCTGGAGACGCTGACTGCGACCTTCACGCCGCTGACATTCCCGGCCACGTTGTCGGTGGTCGCGCTGGTGGCTCCGCCAGTGGCGTTGAGGGACCACGGCACGGTGTGGTTCGGTGTCACCGTCACCGGACTGCTGCCGTAGGTGCAGCCGGACCACGTCGAGTGGTTGAGGGTGGCCACCCCGGTGCCGGAGACCCCGGTGCCGGCATGGACCCCGTCGGTCGCATCTCCAGTGAACTCGACATTGGTGCAGTACATGTCCACTGGGAAGACGCCGAAGGCCAGGACCTGGAAGTGGGTGTTGGTACTGGTCGCCCGTACCGGGTAGGTGGCGGTCGCCGAGCTGCCGTTGACGTAGACGTCGTACGGCGGTCCCGAGGTGCCGGCCCAGGCCGGGCCGACCATCGAGACCAGCCCGGCCGCGGTCAGCGCGATCGCGCTCTTCTTGAACTTCATGATTTCTCCTTGCGGGTGGTGGGTCGACGTCGAGGATCGGCCCGAGGGATGTTCTTCCGATGAGCCCACGGCACCACCGCAAGGCGCCAGCCTTGCGACCCGATTGGTCGTTGGATTGTCTTGCGCGTGACAATCCAGCGGTGCTCACGGTCGACCTCTAGAGGCCCGGGGCCGCGATTGCGTTGTTGAGGTCGGCGTTGTCTGCAAGCGTCCGGGGTATGCCTCGGTTCTCTTCGCTGTCACGTTCGATCTTGCTGATCAGCCTGTTGTCGCTCTGGGCCGTGGCACCGGCAGGCGCGGCACCGGCTCCGCCCTGGCCGGGGCTGCCCTCGGACACGGTGACGGAAGGTGCGGGTGGCTGGCTGGGTACTCAGGCGACAGGCATCAACGAGGTCGTCCGTGCCGAACAGTGGGCCCGTATCCCGCTGCAGGCCTCGCTCGCCGTGATCGGAACGGTGACGACGAGGTACTACCCGGCCGACGACCCGGAGAGCCGCCTCTCAGACAGCACGATCTGGGCGGCGGTCTTCTGGTCGTCCCCGCGAGACGCCGCGCACGGTTATGGCGAATCACTGCCCTTCACCGTCCGGACGGTCGCCTTCGGTGCGATTCCGGTGGAGGCGACGGTCCAGGTCTCGCAGGCGCGCGACCGGGCAGGTTTGCCGATCCCGTTCGCGACCAAATTCACCTATACCAGCTACCAGGATCACCGGCTTCACTATGCGCCCACCGATCTGAGTGGACGGGTCGCGCTTCACGTACGGCGCCTCGTGGTCGACGGGGTGCCTCTGTCTTTGCGATCGACCTGTGAGACCGACCCGACCTCGATCCGAATGCACTCGCCAGGTGGTTGGGCCCCACCTCAGCCGTCTGGGAACTCGCCCAGTGAATGGAAGGCCTATGCCGACGGCCTCGCCGAGCGGGGTCTCTTCACCGATGGCGGCGGCAGGATCGACGGGACCATTGACATCCCGGCTTTCGCCGGCTGCCGCACGACCACCGGCGAGGATCTGTCCCGGCTACTGACCGCGAGCATCTCGGGGAAGGGCAACCCGGTGTCGATCTCCACGCCGACGACGTCGGTGAGGAGTTGCTGGACCGTGGTCCCGCCCCTGGGTCTGGTGGCTCCCCGCGGTCCCTTCCAGGGGGATCCGGGTCAGAACTGCAACGCGACCATGACACCCTGGCGGATCCCCTTTCCTGCGCGCGACTGACGGCATCCGAGCGCACGTGATCTTGTGAGTGCGATGACAACTTAGGAGTCGTCACGGATACCTCCATCGAGGGAACGCTACAGATGATGGACATCGATGGCGGCGGATCCGTTCCATGTGGCCACAGGAACGAGCGGGCTCACCCGAGCCCGGGATGTGGAGGCTGCAGGTGAAATGGAAGATGAGCCGTACGACGCGTAGCTCGTCGATCGGCGCGGTAGCTATCGCCGTCATGTTGGCTGGCGCGATGTCCGGGGTGCCCGGGGCGTCGGCGCAGACGGCGCCACCCGCGGCACTCGATCAGGCAGGGACGATCGTCGGGTGGGGCTATCCGATCGATGTCGGCAGTGTTTCGGTTCCGGCGGCAGATCTGTCTGCCGGCCAGCAGGGGACCGCCTTCACCGAGGTGGTGCCGGGCGGCGGGAACGGGCTCGGCCTGACGGCATCAGGAACCGTGCAACTGATCGGCACGCCGTTGACCGGCCTCCCGGGTGTCCAGGACTTCCCGGCTTCGCTGAGCGAGCACAAGATCGTGCAGATCGCCGGTGATGCCAGCGGTCAGGCTCTTGCGGTGACCGACCAGGGCAAAGTGATCGTGTGGGGCGACCTGACCAATGTCTGGGGCGGGCATTTCCCGGGCGCCGACCAGGTGCCGGCCGATCTCGGCGATGTCGTATCCGCCGACCTCGCCCCCAATGCGAACTGGGCGGTCGCTGTGAAGTCGGACGGTACGGTCGCCGCCTGGGGATCCGACCCGCTCAACTACGGCTACCTCACGGGTGCCGATGCGCTGACCGGAGTCAAGTCTGTCTCGCTTGCGATGTGGTACGGCCTCGCTTTGAAGCAGGACGGCACGGTCGTCGGCTTCGGACAGAATGCCAACGGCTCGCTCGACCTTCCGGCTGCATTGAGCATCCCGGGGAATGTCCTTGCAGTCGCGGTGCGTGCGAACGGGGGGATCGCCCTGCTCGCCGATCACAGCGTCATTGCGTGGGGAGCGAACTCGACCGCACCTGGCGACTACAACACGGTGCCTCCCGGCCTTGAGAATGTGGTCGCCATTGATGCGAGTCCGACCACCGATCTCAGTGTTGCGGCCGACGCGAGTGGCGAGGTGCATGTGTGGGGACAGGACACGGACGAACTTCATGCCCTGCAGGCTGCCCCGACATCCCTTGCCGGCAAGCACATCGCGGCGGTGTCGCTCAACGGCCACGGCATCCTCGCGCTGGTCACCGCCGTACGAGCAGTCGACAGCCCGACCATCACCGGAACGGCCAAGCAGGGCAGTGTTCTGACCGGTACGCCGGGCACCTTCACGGGTGCACCCGACTCCGTGACCTATCAGTGGCTGGCCAATGGCGCCCCGATCCCCAATGCCACCGGTACGACGCTGACGCTGGGTGCCGCCCAGGTGGGGAAGAAGATCACCTTCCGTTCCACGGCGACCAAGGGTGACGAGTCGACCACGGCGGACTCGACGCCAAGTGCGACCGTGACGGGAACGACGACACCGCCGAAGCCGCCGGTCAAGGCGGCATCGAAGACCAAGGTCGCCAAGGTGTCCGTCAAGAAGCACGGCAAGCAGGTGATCGTCGCCGTCAAGGTCAGCGCGTCGCCGGCAGCGAGTCTCGCCGGCAAGGTGCGTGTGGTGGTCAAGCGCGGGTCCAAGACGGTGTTCAAGAAGACCGTCACCGTGTCCTCCGCGGGCAAGGCGACGATCAAGCTGAAGAAGCTCAAGAAGGCCCGCTATGTGCTGACCGCCTCCTATCAGGGCAATGCGAAAGTCACGGCCAGCACGGGAACGAAGCACTTCCGGGTGAAGTGATCCGGCTGAGCTGATCCATCGATTTGGCGCCCGCCGGCTCTCCCTGGGTCGTCGGGCGCCGAATCGCGTCCGGGTCACTGATCGGCGGCAAGGAGGTCGAGCGGGTCGACGCCGAGCCGACCGGCATAGGCCTCGAGGGTGCGCAGCGTGACATTGCGGTAGCCGCACTCGATGCTGCTGACATAGGCCTGATCCTCGACGCCGAGGAGGGTGGCGAAGTCCGTCTGGTTGCACCCGATCCGCGCCCGGTGCTCCCGCATCCGCCGCCCGAGTCTCTGCTGCAGCTCGCCTTCCATGCTTCAAGCCTGACTGGATGGCTATCTATAAGTCTATATACTTATCAGTAGTATTCGGTGAGGGATCGCGAGCGATGTCGATGACGGCCCGGGCGGGGGAGGCAGGGTGCACGAGTTCGAGATCGCCAGCCTCATGGGCGATTCGGTCCCGCCGGGCTCGGTGCTGGTGAGCGCCCTCGTCGACGACGACGCGCCAGCCGACCTGACCGAGGTGCGGGACGAACGGTGTGTCTACTGGATCGGGGACGCCGATTCGGTGGTTCTCGAGGCGCCGCGGATCTGTCTCGGACTCCCTGCTGTGGTGGGGGATCGTGCCGAAATGGCCGAGTCGGTGCGGCTGTTGCGACGCCTGCATGAGCTCGCCGACTCGGGCGTGATCGCGGACCAGCCGGTCCTGGCGTGCGCGGACCATGAACTCAGCCTGTGGCTGTACGCCGAGCCGGCGCTGCGCGGCCGGGTGGTTGCGCGAGTCCTGGCGGACCTCGAGGCCGAGTCGCCCTACCGGCGGCGTACCCTCGCGGTCACGCTGCTGGCATGGCTGGAGGGCAAGCGCAGCGCCAATGCGGTGGCGCGCGAGCTGGAGATCCATCCGCAGACCGCGCGGTATCGACTGCGGCAGCTGCGGTCCATCCTCGGCGACGCACTCGATGACCGTGATCGTTGCTTCGAACTTCAACTGGCGCTGAGGATTCAGCTGCCCCGATGGCTCGCCTGAGCGACGCGCATCGTCAGGAGAGCAGGTCGAGCGGCTTCACGCCCAGGCGATCGGCGAGTTCCTCGACGGACTGCAGACTCAGGTTGCGTTCGCCGCGCTCGATGCCGCCGATGTAGGTGCGGTGATAGTCGAGATGCTCGGCGAGCCTTTCCTGGCTGAGTTCTCGCTGCAGTCGGATCTCCCGCAGTCGTCGGCCCAGTTGTCGTTGGAGTTCGCCAGTCACCCCTCAAGCTTGTCGATGGGAGACTTATCGGTCGACAGACTGATCGGTAGCACTCCCGGGCGCGCGAAGAGGCGGCTCGGTGTCGAGCCGGCGCACGTGGTCGAGCAGCGCCAGGGCGAGGCGAAGCGCGCTCTCTCGGCTCAGCTGCAGGCTCTGCTGGCGGACATCGGGCTCACCGATGAAGGTCCAGTCGTTGAGTTCGCCGAAGCGCCGCGAGGTCACGATCATCAGCTCGCTGCTGGTGGCGGCATCGGACTCCGGCACAGTGGCGGCGATGTACACCGAGGCGCTCTCGTGGCGCCGGTCGTCGGGATGGTCGTCGGGTCGGTGCTCGACCACGCACCAGACAGGGCAGCGCTCGTCGTGAGGGGGCGTGGGACTGGTCTCGGTCAACGGATCCACCTCATTCGTCGGTGCGCTCCTGGACGGGCGTTTCTGACCCTAGCGCGGGGCGCGGACACTGTGGGGGCATCCACTGGGGCCTAGGGGACGTGGTGTGTCCCATTGTCTCCGCGTACGCCGTCCTCCCGCCATGGAAGTTATCACCCGGATAACAAGTCGTCCCCGACGCCACCCGCTGCCTCCGCTCGCCGGGTGTCCGAGGAGTGACGCCCCCCTTCGTCGCTGTCTACGTTCGCCGTGGTCGACCGGCTCACGGGCGGCCGTCACCGAGCAGGGCAACAGCACCGGGCAACCGTGGAGGGGAACCGATGGGCGGAACAGTCGAGGTCGCGGCACTGTCGAAGACCTATGGCAGCCAGAACATCTGGCACGACGTGACGCTCACGCTCCCTCCCGGCGAGATCACCGCCCTCCTCGGTCCCTCGGGCACCGGCAAGTCGGTCTTCCTCAAGGCGATCATGGGCCTCGTCGAGCCCGAGGAGGGGGAGATCCTCATCGACGGTGTCGACATGGTCTCGGCGCGCGAGTCCCGCAAGCTCCAGCTGCGCAAGAAGTTCGGCGTCCTCTTCCAGGACGGTGCCCTCTTCGGCTCGATGAGCGTCTACGACAACGTCGCCTTCCCGCTGCGCAAGCACACCAGACTGAAAGAGGGCCGCATCCGCGAGATCTCGATGGAGAAGCTCGACATGGTCGGCCTGCTCGGGCAGGAGCACAAACTCCCGGGTGAGATCTCCGGCGGCATGCGCAAGCGCGCCGGCCTGGCCCGCTCCCTGGTCACCGACCCGGAGATCATCCTCATCGACGAGCCCGACTCCGGACTCGACCCGGTCCGTACGTCGAACCTCGCGCAACTGCTCGCGGACGTCAATGCGGCCACCGACGCGACCATGTTGGTGGTCACCCACAACATCGAGCTGGCTCGCACCCTGCCGGACAACCTCGGCATGCTCTACCTGCGCGAGCTGGTCATGTTCGGCCCGCGCGAGGACTTCCTGCTCACCGATCACCCGGTCGTCTCGCAGTTCATGAGCGGCGATCCCGACGGACCGATCGGCATGAGCGAGGAGGCCGACCACGGTCGCAATGACCCGTACGCCGGGCTCGGTGGCGATCCGTCGTACCCGGGCGCCGGCACCGCCGTGTTGTCCGCCGCCCGGTCCATCGAGGTGCTGCCCCGACAGCTGCTGCCGCGCTCCGGCCGACCGCGCGCCGGTGCCGAGCGCCACCAGGATCGGGTCGCCTCCGGCGCCGCCCAGCTCTACGTCGCCGATGACGACGACAGCCACCGAGTCACGCCGGTACGACGACCCGCCCTGATCAACAGGGCACTCGACTCCACCGGTGCCCTGTACGCGCTGGCTCTGGATGCCCTGCGCACGATTCCGAAACGGCCCTTCGAGGCGGGCGAGGCTCTCGAGCAGTTCTGGTTCGTGGTGAGCGTCTCCTGGATTCCGGCCATGCTGGTGGCGATCCCCTTCGGCGCGGTCATCGCGTTGCAGCTGGGCACGCTGACGATCCAGGTCGGGGCGCAGTCCTACACCGGTGCCGCGAGCGTTCTCGCCGTCGTGCAGCAGGCCGCCCCCATCGTCACCAGTCTCGTCATCGCAGGCGCCGGCGGCGCAGCCATCTGCGCCGATCTCGGCGCCCGCACCATCCGCGACGAGATCTCCGCGATGCGAGTGCTCGGACTCTCCCCGACCCAACTCCTCGTCGTGCCCCGGGTCGTCGCCTGTGTCACTGCTGCGGTCCTGCTCAACGGGCTGGTTTCGGTCGTCGGTGTCCTCGGCGGCTACTTCTTCAACGTCATCGTCCAGGGCGGAACGCCCGGTGCCTATCTGTCCAGCTTCACCGCGCTCGCGCAGATCCAGGACCTGTGGGTCGGGGAGCTCAAGGCGGTGCTCTTCGGCTTCATCGCCGCGATCGTCGCCTGCTTCCGCGGGCTCAACACCAAGCCCGGCCCCAAGGGTGTCGGCGAGTCGGTGAACCAGTCCGTGGTGGTGACCTTCCTGCTGCTCTTCTTCGTCAACTCGATCGTCACCACGCTGTACCTCCAGCTGGTGCCCGGCAAGGGGGCGTGAGATGACGACCACCCAACCCATCCGCGGCTGGGCGCGTACCCAGGCGAGTCGGCCGATGGACAAGATCGCCGCGCTCGGCGAGGGCCTGCGCTTCCACCTGGCCGTGCTTCGCCAGATCCCCTCCGCGGTCCGCAACTTCCGCACCGACGTGCTCGCGCTGCTCTCCGAGGTCAGCTTCGGCAATGGCGCCCTCGCGGTGATCGGCGGCACGATCGGCGTGATGGTCGGCATGACCCTCTTCGTCGGCACCGTGGTCGGCATGCAGGGCTACGCGGCCCTCAACCAGATCGGCACCTCGACGCTGAACGGCTTCATCTCCGCCTACTTCAACACCCGCGAGATCGCGCCCCTGGTGGCCGCGCTGGCGCTCTCGGCCACCGTCGGCTCCGGCTTCACCGCCCAGCTCGGTGCCATGCGCATCAACGAGGAGATCGACGCCGTCGACGTCATGGGCGTCTCCAGCGTCACCTACCTGGTGGCCACCCGCGTCGTGGCCGGCTTCGTCGCGATCATCCCGCTCTACGTGATCGGACTGCTCACCTCGTACGCCGGCTCGCGGCTGGTCACCGTGCATCTCTACGGCCAGTCGGCCGGCACCTACGACCACTACTTCAAGCTCTTCCTACCACCGGTCGACATCCTCTTGTCCTTCGCCAAGATCCTCGTCTTCGCGGTGATGATCATCCTGATCCACTGCCGCCTGGGCTTCGTCGCGAAGGGCGGGCCTGCCGGTGTGGGCATTGCGGTCGGCACCGCCGTACGCCGCAGCATGGTCAATGTCGCGCTTCTCGACCTCGCCCTGTCGATGGCGCTGTGGGGAGCCACCACCACGGTGAGGATCGCCGGATGAGCGCGTCGCGGGCGACCCGCCGGATCGATCTCGTCCTCGGGCTCGGTTGTCTGGCCGCGATCGCCGGCCTGGCGCTGGTCGCGGTCGCCTCCTACAACAAGGTCTTCGTGCCCAGCGACACCGTGACGGTCGAGGCCGGCTACACCGGCAATGCGCTGCAGAAGGGCTCCGATGTGAAGCTCAACGGAGTCCCGGTCGGCACCGTGCGCCGGATCGACCCGGTCCCCGGCGGCGCACGCCTGACCCTCGGCATCGACCCGGCGGTGATGAAGCAGATCCCGGCCGATGTCGTCGCGCGGCTGCTGCCGAAGACGATGTTCGGCGAGCGCTATGTCTCCCTGGTCGCGCCCGCACCGACGACGGCACGCCTCCGGGCCGGTGCGATCGTGCACGAGGACACCTCGGCGCCGGCGGTCGAGCTGCAGCGGGTCTTCGACGAGATGCTGCCGCTGTTGCGCTCCATCCAGCCGGACAAGCTCGCCTCGATGATGGGGTCGATGGCCACCGCACTGCAGGGCCGGGGCAATGACATCGGGCTGGCGCTCAGCGACTGGGCGTCGTACCTGCACAAGCTCAACCCGCACGTGCCGGCGATGGCAGAGGACTTCGCCCGCCTGGCCGATGTCGCGCGTACCTATCAGTCCGCGGCGCCCGACCTGGTGGCGGCGCTGGACAGCATGGTCACGACGAGCCGCACGATGGTCGCCGACAACGACCAACTGCGTCGCCTCTACGCGACCGTGATCACCAGCGCCGACACGACGCAGAGCTGGGTCGCCGCGAACGAGAACACCATCGAGATCCTCTCCGACCGCAGCCGCAGAGCCCTCACCGCCGTCGCGCCGTACGCCTCCGAGTTCCCCTGTGTCTTCGCGGCGGCGCGGAAGTTCGTGCCCCGCATGGACAAGCTCCTGGGCAAGGGCACCGACGAGCCCGGCATGCACGTGAAGCTCAGCGTCGTCGCCTCGCGTGGCAAATACCTCCCCGGCCGCGATGCACCCGTGTGGAAACACGGCAGGGCGCCCCGCTGTCCCTACGTGACCGGCCAGTCGGGCACCCGGCCGACGCGGACAGCCGAGTCGGGTGATCCGGTCGCCATCGCACCGCCGCCCAATGTGCAGCTGCAGCGGCAGGTCCTCGGTGCCGGCGCCGGACTGGGCGATCAGAATTCGCCTGCCGAGAACGAGTTGATCGCCGAGCTGCTCGCGCCCGGCGCCGACCTGACGCCGAGTCGCTATCCGAGGTGGGCGAGCCTCTTGGTCGGCCCACTGTTGCGCGGCAACGGGGTGGTGATCCGGTGAGTACGACGAGGAGTCATCTGCCCAGCCTGGTCAAGAGCATCGTCTTCGCCGTGGTCACCATCCTCGCCACGCTGGCCTTGGCCGCGACCATCCGCAACGGCGCCGGCGGAGGCCGCGAATACAGTGCGGTCTTCACCGACGCGACGAGCCTCAACAAGGGCGACGATGTGCGCATCGCCGGCGTCAAGGTCGGCACGGTCGACAGTGTCGGCGTCACCGACCACCGGTTGGCGAAGGTCAGCTTCAGCATCGCCGACGGCGTCAGCCTGCGCCAGGGAAGTACGGCGACCCTGCGCTTCCGCAATCTCGTCGGCCAGCGCTATGTCTCGTTGACCTCGGGAGACCCGACCGGCTCCGTGCTGCGCGCCGGCTACACCTATCCGACCGATCGGACGACTCCCGCGCTCGACCTCACCCAGCTCTTCAACGGCTTCCAGCCGCTCTTCCGGATGCTCGATCCCGACGATGTCAACAAGCTCAGCGCCCAGATCATCGCGGTCTTCCAGGGCGAGGGTGCGACCGTCGACGGACTGCTCGGCAGCACCGCCAAGCTCACCTCGACACTGGCCGACCGGGACCAGGTGATCGGGGACCTGATCACCAATCTGAGCTCGGTGCTGAAGACGGTCAACGACCGATCCGGCGAGCTCGACCTGACGATCACGACGCTCCAGCAGCTGGTCTCCGGCCTTGCCGGTGACCGGGTGACCATCGGCAGCACGATCGATGGCCTGGGTGAGCTGACCACCAGTGTCGCGGGCCTGCTGGAACAGGGCCGCAGGCCCTTGAAGGGATCCATCCATGCGCTCGGCCGGCTCTCCACCAACTTGGCCGATCACGAAGGCCTGCTCGACCACTTCTTCGCGACGCTCCCGGTGAAGCTCGACCGGATCGGCCGGCTCGGCAGCTACGGGTCCTGGGTGAACTTCTACGAATGCTCGATCCAGGGCCGGATCCCCCTGCCCGAGGGCTACATGGGCGACCTCGGCGCCCGTCCCATCGCACAGAGGTGCCGCTGATGTCCCGCAACGCCTTGTCCTTCGCCGAGCGCAACCTGCGCGTGCTCGCGGTCGTCGGGTCGCTCGTCCTGGTGGGCGTCTTCGCGCTCACCTATTTCTCCGAATCGCTCCCGGTGATCGGCCTGGGGCAGACCTATTCGGCACGCTTCGGAGACTCGGGCGGCCTCCGTTCCGGCAACGAGGTGCGGGTGGCCGGGGTCAAGGTCGGCAAGGTCAGCTCGGTGCATCTGGACGGAGACACCGTCGTCATCGACTTCCGGATGAAGGGAGTCCACCTCGGCGACGAGACGACGGCCGCGGTGAAGGTGAAGACCCTCCTCGGGCAGAAATATCTCGCGATCGACCCACTCGGTGGCGGCACGCTGCACGGCACCATCCCCGAGTCCCGCACGACCACGCCGTACGACGTCAACGCGGCGCTGTCCAACCTGTCCACGACCTTCAACACGATCGACACCGGTCAGCTGGAGAAGAGCTTCGAGGTCCTCGCCACCACCTTCGCGCACACGCCCGCCTCGGTCCGCAAGACGATCAGTGGTCTGAGCGCGTTGTCGAAGACCATCTCCTCGCGTGACCAGCAGTTGGCGACGCTGTTCAAGGCGACCAAGAGGGTCACCGGCACCCTTGCCGGGCGCAATGCGGAGTTCGGCAACCTGATCCGGGACGGCGACGCGCTCCTGGGTGAGCTCCAGCAGCGCCGCGAGTCCATCCACAAGATGTTCACGGGCACGGCCCGGCTGGGCCGGCAGCTGCGGGGCCTGGTGGCGGACAACAACGCGACCCTGAAGCCGGCGCTGACCCGGCTCGATCGGGTCTCGGCGATCCTGCAGCGCAACCAGGGCAATCTCGATGCTGCGCTCAAACGGCTCGGCCCCTACTACAAGGTCCTCGACTCGGCACTCGGCAACGGTCGTTGGGTCGATGCCTATCTGTGCGGCCTCTTCGACGCCGGCGATGCTCCGGTCCTGAAGAACGACGTGGTGCGCAACTGCCACCCGAAGAGCGGAGGCGGACGATGAAGCGCGTCGCTGTGATCGTGGTTGCCCTTACGGTGCTGGCCGGCTTCGGCTGGTGGCTGATGAAGCCGAGCGGCGGCATCCGCATCGAGGCCAGGTTCACCTCGACGGTCGGGCTCTATCCCGGATCGAGTGTGCAGGTCCTCGGTGTCCCGGTCGGTCAGGTGACGAAGGTCGTCCCCGAAGGCGGCGATGTCCGCGTGGAGATGCGGCTCAACCCGGGCCAGAAGGTCGCCGGCTCCACGGCCGCGGTGATCGTGGCGCCGACGCTGGTCAGCGATCGCTATGTCCAGTTGACGGTTCCCTACACCGCGAAGACCGCGGCGATCGCGAACGGCGCGGTGATCCCGGTCGAACGTACGGCCGTGCCGGTCGAGATCGACCAGCTCTACAAGGGCATCACCTCGGTCAGTCAGGCGCTCGGCCCGCAAGGGGCCAATCGTCACGGGGCCCTCTCCCGGATGCTCGAGGTCGCGGCGGCCAACCTGGGCGGCAACGGCCGCGATCTCAACCAGATGTTCCACGAGTTCGGCAAGGCGACGGCGACCCTGTCCGGGACCGGCGACGACTTCTTCGCCACCGTCACCAACCTGGCCTCCTTCAACCACATGCTCGAGGCGAATGACACCCAGGTGGGCGCGGTCAACAAGCGCTTCGCCGACGTCAGCGCCTATCTGGCCGCCGACCGGCAGGACATGTCGGCGGCCGTCACCGAACTCGGCAAGGCGCTCGCGGTCGTTCAGGGCTTCATCAAGGACAACCGCGGTCATCTCGACTCGAGCGTGCGCAAGTTGCTCGGTCCGACGCGGGTGCTGACGCGCGAGAAGGACTCGCTGAGCCAGGCAGTCAAGGTGATTCCGCTGGCACTGCAGAACTTCCTCAATGCCTACGACGCGCGCACCAACACCGTCGACGGGCGCGGCAATCTCAACGAGCTCACGCTGTGGTCGGGCAACGGGCTCAGCGCTCGGACCTCCGGGTCCGCGCCGCCGACACTGCTGCCGGGTGTCGGCGACCCGACGGGAGGTCGGCGATGAGGGCGCCCGCACGTCGTACGGCCGCCGCGGCCGGATGCCTCGCGATGACCCTGGCGCTGTCGGGCTGCGGGATCTTCAGCAAGGGCGTCTACAACATGCCGCTACCGGGCGGCGCCGACGTGGGTTCCCACCCGCTGACCTTGTCGGCCGACTTCTCCGATGCGCTCGACCTGGTGCCGCAGTCGAGCGTCAAGGTCGACGATGTGGCGGTCGGCCGGGTCACCTCGATCACGCTCGGCGCCGACGAGAAGTCGGCGCACGTCAGCTTCGTGGTCAACGGTGACGTCCACCTGCCCGTCGGTACGACCGCCCGACTCGAGAACACCTCCTTGCTGGGCGAGAAGTACGTCGCGCTCCAGCGTCCCGCCTCCGCCACCGGCGGAACGATGCTGACCTCGGGAGCCAACCTCGGACCGGCGCAGACCTCACAGGCGGCCGAGGTCGAGCAGGTTCTCGGTGCACTGTCGATGGTGCTCAACGGCGGTGACATCGGCCAGTTCCAGCAGATCAGCCGAGAGCTCCAGCAGATCTCCACCGGTCGTAGCGGCCAGATCCGGGAGTCCCTGGAACAGATCGACGGCTTCGTCTCGACCCTCAGCGCGCGCCGAGGGGCGATCACCTCGGCACTGGACGGCCTCGCGGGGCTTTCGAAGACGCTCAACGGCCAGCGTGACCAGATCGCCACGGCGCTCGACGGCCTCAGTCCGGGCCTCAAGGCATTGTCCGATCAGCGCCCCCAACTGGTGGCCATGCTGAAGGCCCTCAACCGGCTCTCGCACGTCTCCGTCCGCACGCTCCATGCCTCCCAGCGCGACATGGTCACGGACCTGAAGGCCCTGGATCCGATCCTGACGCAGCTGGCGAAGTCGGGCTCCGATCTGCCCAACGCGTTGCAGATCCTCCTGACCTATCCCTTCCCGGACTCGGTGCTCGACACCATCAAGGGCGACTACCTCAACGTCTTCGTGCTCACCAACTTCCGCACGCTGCCCACTGGTTGTGCGGCGATGGGTTGCGCCTGGCCGCAGCTCAGCGCCAGCGTCGCCACCTCGACGACGTCCGGTTCCGGTACGCCGTCGCCCTTGCTGTTGCCGCCGACGAGTTCGGCAAGACCAGGCACCCCCTCGCCGACGCTGGCGCTCCCCCGGCCGTCGACATCTGCCGGTGCCGCCACGCCCTCCACCGGCGGCGCCACGGGTTCCCCGAACTCGCCGGCGGCAACGCAGGGAGGCCCGCCTTCGGACGGCGGGAGCCCTCACATCTCCTCCGATGCGAGCGCGTCATCGTCGTCGACACCCGGAGGTGAGTGATGCTGTCCCGACGGATCAAGATCCAGGTGCTCGCCTTCGTGGTGATCGCCCTCGCGGTGACGACCTACCTCGGTGCCAAGTACGTCGGCATCAACCTCACCGGCTCCGGCTACGACGTCTCGATCGCCCTGCCCGACGCCGACGGCACCTTCAAGAACGGCGAGGTCACCTATCGCGGTGTTCCGATCGGCCGGATCACCGACCTGCGTGCCACCGACTCGGGGGCGCTGTTGACGGTGCACATCGAGGGGAGTGCGCCGCCGATCCCCGCCGCCGCACACGCCTATGTCGCCGACCGATCGGCGATCGGCGAGCAGTACGTCGACCTCCGTGCCGACTCCGATGCCGGCGCTCGCCTTCGAAGTGGTGACCGGATCGACGGCGATGCCTCGTCGCTGGCGCCGTCGATCGCCGAGGTGATCCGCTCGTCGAGCGCCTTCATCGGCTCGGTGCCTCAGGGTGCTCTCAACACCGTGATCGACGAGGGCTACCAGGCGACGCAGGGAGTCGGTGCCGACCTCTCCCGGCTCATCTCCACCTCACGCAGTTACGCGGCGATCGCCGACCACAACTTCCTCGCCACGGCCGGCCTGATCGACAGCGCGCAGACGGTGCTCCGGACCCAGCAGGCATCGGCGCGGAGCATCGTCTCCTGGAGCAAGGACCTCCATCTCTTCGCGACGACCTTGCGCTCTTCCGATGGCGACCTCCGCAAGCTCATCGCGGCGACCCCGGAAGCGGCCCGGCAGATCCAGACGCTGTTCGCGAGTGTCGGACAGCCCCTCGGCATGCTGATGAGCAACCTGGTCAGCACCGCCCAGGTCTTCGGTCTCAATGCCGCGGGTGTCGAGGACGCGATGATCTCGATGCCCCAGGCGATCAGCATCGGCTACGCGGTCACCGGTTCGCAGGGCGCCAACATGGGCCTGCTGCCGACCTTCTGGGACCCGTGGCCGTGCACCAGCGGCTACGGCGGCACGACGGTGCGGCCGGGCCTCGACACCACGCCCGGCAGGTCCTTCAACCTGAAGGCGGGATGCACCGGGAGTCCACGCTCGGGCACCGACCCGCGCGGTCCGAGCGCCGTCCTGGGCGGTCGTCGATGAGCCGGGGACGGGGCTTCGGGGTGCTCGACGAGTCGTTCGACACCGATGACGGGGACAACGAACAGCGGTTGGACCAACCTGTGGGCGGGGACGCGGTCCGTCGTGCCCACGGGTTGTTGCCGATCGTCGCGGCGCTGCTCGGTCTGATCGTCGCGATCTACGGACTCGGCACCTGGTGGCGCGCCGCTCACGATGAACGGGCGCGGCAGGCCGCCGTACGCGACACGGTCCTGATCGCGGCGACCCAGGACATCGAGACCATGAACTCCTTGGACTATCGCCGGATCGATCAGGGCCTGGCGCGCTGGCGGGCCGTCACCACCGGAACGCTGCACGACCAGCTGGCCCAGGTCGGTGCCGATGACCGCACCTTGCTGGCCCAACAGCACAAGGTCTCGACCGGCAAGGTGATCAAGGCGGCCGTGGTCGATCTCGGCGACGGCACCGCCACGGTCATCGCCTCCGTGGAGGTGACCGTGCGCGACGGCAACGACCTCGCTTCCGGTCCGACGATCAAACGCAATCGGTTCACCGCCGACCTGGTCCACACCGGCGGCACCTGGAAGCTGGAGAGTCTCGACCAGGTGGCGGTGAGCATGCAATGAGCCGATCGATGCGTCAGCGGCTCCGAGTCCCGCTCCTCGTCCTCGCTGCCGCGCTGCTGGCGGTGGGCGTGCTCGGCGCCGTCCGCGCGGGTCAGGTCGACGACACCTCTTCCGCCCGCAATCACGCGATTGTCGACAAGTCCGCTACGACGGCGGTCGTGACCGATGTCTCGCGCGGTCTCGTCGCCGTCCTCAGCTATGCCTACGACGATCCGACGACGAACGAGGCGGCCGCTCGGCAGGTGTTGACCGGTCCGGCACGTCGACAGCAGCGGACCCTCTTCGCGGAGCTGGCCAGGAAGGCGCCGGGACAGAGGCTGGTTCTCTCGGCGCGGGTGGAGGCGGCCGGTGTGGCCAGGCTCGAGGGCGATCACGCCACGCTGTTGGTCTTCCTCGACCAGGCCAGTCAGCGGGCCGGCGACAAGCAGTCGACGGTCTCCGCGGCCCAGCTGACGGTCGACGCGGTGCGAGTGGACGGTCACTGGAAGATCTCCGGTCTTCGCCCCCTCTGACGGCGGGACGCACGGGCCGGCTCGGGTGATGAGGATGAATGTCGGTGGCAATCTCGTCGTCCGGAGCCCGAAGGGCAAGGTCGTCTGGAGTTCCCGAACGGCCGGCCACCCCTACTCCTACGCCAAGGTCAGCGACAACGGACTGGCAGTCGAGTCCCTGAGGGCGGACCTGCCGCTCTGGGAGCGGTATCTGCCGACATGCTCCTGAGGAGAGTCTCCCGACGGACCGTGGCGGGCGAGGTGCCCTCCCAAGTCCGTACACTGGTCCCCGTGGCCAGCAATCCCGACCGCCTCGCCGGTCGTGCCTCGAACCCGCAAGCCCGTCGCCGCGGCGACGGCCGACTCACGGCGGATCTCGATCCGCAGGACACCGGACCCCAGGACGCCTGCGGTGTCTTCGGCGTCTGGGCGCCGGGGGAGGACGTCGCCAAGCTGACCTACTACGGCATCTACGCCCTGCAGCACCGCGGCCAGGAGTCCGCCGGCATCGCGGTCAGCAACGGGCGCCAGATCCTGGTCTACAAGGACATGGGCCTGGTCAGCCAGGTCTTCGACGAGTCGACCCTCGAGTCCCTGCGCGGGCACGTCGCCGTCGGGCACGCGCGTTACTCGACCACCGGTGCGAGCACCTGGCACAACGCGCAGCCCACCTTCCGGCCGACCGCGGACGGCTCGATCGCGCTGGCCCACAACGGCAATCTCACCAACACCCGCGAGCTCTTCGAGATGGTCGCCGACCTGCCGAGCGACCGTGGCGAGCTCGACATCCACGCCCGCAAGCTCGAGGTGAGCACCAACGACACCTCGCTGGTCACCGCCCTGCTGGCGCACCACCCCGGCCAGACGCTCGAGGAGCGTGCCGCCGAGCTGCTGCCGAAGATCCAGGGCGCCTTCTCCTTCATCTGGATGAACGAGGACACCCTGTACGCCGCCCGCGACCCGCAGGGCATCCGGCCGCTGGTGCTGGGCCGGCTCGAACGCGGCTGGGTCGTCGCCAGCGAGACCGCGGCCCTCGACATCGTGGGTGCGTCGTACGTACGTGAGATCGAGCCGGGCGAGATGGTCGTGGTGGACGCGGACGGCCTCCGGGTGCGCCGCTTCGCCGAGGCGAAGCCCAAGGGCTGCCTCTTCGAGTTCGTCTATCTGGCTCGCCCGGACACGCTGATCTCCGGCGAGCGGGTGCACAGCGTGCGCGTCGAGATCGGCCGCAAACTGGCCCGCCAGTACCCCGCCGATGCCGACCTGGTCATCCCGGTCCCGGAGTCGGGCACCCCTGCCGCCATCGGCTACGCCGAGGCCAGCGGGATCCCCTATGGCATGGGCCTGGTCAAGAACTCGTACGTCGGCCGCACCTTCATCCAGCCCTCGCAGACGATCCGCCAGCTGGGCATCCGGCTCAAGCTGAACCCGCTGCGCGATGTCATCGAGGGCAAGAGTCTCGTGGTCGTCGACGACTCGATCGTGCGTGGCAACACCCAGCGGGCACTCGTCCGGATGCTCCGTGAGGCCGGCGCCCGTGAGGTGCACGTGCGGATCTCCTCGCCGCCGGTGAAGTGGCCGTGCTTCTACGGCATCGACTTCGCCACCCGCGCCGAGTTGATCGCCAACGGCCTCTCGACCGACGAGATCTGCGCCTCCATCGGTGCCGACTCGCTGGCCTACATCGACCTCGACGAACTGGTCGAGGCGACCAACCAGCCCAAGAGCGAACTCTGCCGGGCCTGCTTCGACGGGGTCTACCCGGTCGAACTGCCCGAGCCCGCCGATCTCGGCAAGCACCTGCTCGAGACCGTGACCGTCGAGGCCGAAGGCCTGGCCACGTCCCTGACCGCCGTCGGTGCCGCCGATGCGCTCGACCGCCCCTGAGGAGACACCGTCCATGACGACCTATGAGGCCGCCGGAGTCTCCATCGATGCGGCCGATCGTGCGATCGAACTGATGAAGGGCTCCATCGAGAAGGCGCGCCGTCCCGAGATGCTGGGCGGGCTCGGCGGCTTCGCCGGCCTCTTCGACGCTTCGGCGCTGACCCGCTACCAGCGGCCGCTGCTGGCCACCTCGACCGACGGTGTCGGCACCAAGGTGGCGATCGCACAGGCCATGGACAAGCACGACACCATCGGCTTCGACCTGGTCGGCATGGTCGTCGACGACCTCGTCGTGTGCGGCGCCGAGCCGCTCTTCATGACCGACTACATCGCCACGGGACGCGTCGTACCCGAGCGGATCGCGGCCATCGTGCAAGGCATCGCCGAGGCCTGTGCCGAGGCGGGCTGCGCCCTCGTGGGCGGCGAGACCGCCGAGCACCCGGGTCTGCTGGCCCCGGACGAGTACGACGTCGCGGGCGCGACCACCGGTGTCGTCGAGTACGACGCCCTGCTCGGCGCCGAGCGTGTCCGCGCCGGTGATGTCGCGATCGCGATGGCCTCGAGCGGCCTGCACTCCAACGGCTACTCGCTGGTGCGGCACGTCGTCGCGCAGGCCGGCCGCAAGCTCGACGAGCACGTCGACGCCTTCGGCAGCACGCTCGGCGAGGAACTGCTGGTCCCGACCCGGCTGTACACGCGTCCGTGCCTGGATCTCGCCGCGCAGCCCGGTACCCATGCGATGGCACACGTCACCGGCGGCGGCCTGGCCGCCAACCTGGAGCGGGTGCTCCCCGAGGGCGTCAGTGTGCGGCTCGACCGCACCACGTGGGAGCTGCCGCCGATCTTCGGCTGGGTGCGGGACACCGGCGGGGTCGCCGTGTCGGATCTTGAGCGCACGCTCAACTGCGGGGTCGGCATGGTCGCCCTGGTCGCGCCCGAGGCGGCCGACGCGGCGCTTCGACTGCTGCAGGAGCGGGGCGTGGCCGCCTGGATCGCCGGTGAGGCGAGCGCTTCGACGGCCGGAGAGCCCGGTGTGGTGGAGCTCGTCGGGGCCCAGAAGGACGCCTGAACGTCCCAATCGCCGGTCAAGCGGCGATCCGATGTGCAGGAATGACACGTGGCCGGGTACGGTTGGTCTCACGAAGAGACTAGGATCCGACCGGTAGCCCTTGGGGCGCCGGCCAAGTGTGCGAGGGGGTCGACCCACTATGGGACGCGGCCGTGCTAAGGCAAAGCAGACGAAGGTTGCCCGTGATCTGAAGTACCGCTCTCATGAGACGGACTTCGGTGCGTTGGCGAAGGAACTCCACGGTGGCGATGACCCCGGGAGCGAGATCGACGCCGGCGAGCTCGACAAGTGGTCGGACTACGCCGACCCGTCTCGAGACTGAGCGGTTCTCCACCCCTCGACGGTGACGTCCGGTTCGACCGGCCGTCGCGTCATTCGGCGTACCTGCGCGGGCGGTTTTCGACCGCCCGCCTCGTACGGCGCTTCCGCGCGCCTGTCCAGCGTCGTGGCAACTGGTCTAGAACGGCTGGTCGGACTTGTGCCGGTTCGCCCGGGTCCGGGCTTAAAGTCGTTATCGCATGGTGCGGATGACGAGGGAGATTCAGAGGATGAACCAGTACGCGGCCGAGCCCGAGCAGTTGCTGACGCCGGCGGAGGTGGCGGCGATGTTCCGCGTCGACCCCAAGACCGTCACCCGGTGGGCGCAGGCGGGCAAGCTCAACGCCATCAGGACCCTCGGCGGCCACCGTCGCTATCGCGAGGCCGAGGTCCGGCAGCTGCTCGACGGCGTCATTCCGACCCAGCGCGGTCCTCGCGACTGAGGTCAGTCGTCCTCGAAGCTTCCGTGGCGTCCCGCTCCGGATGCGAAGCGCCGGGCACCGGCGACTGATTCGGACATCAGTGCGGCCAGGCCGTGCCGGTATTCCGTGGTGATCGCCGCGGCCTCATCCTGACCGGCGGCGTCCAGCATGCTGAGCCGGTCGTGCCGCATGCAGGTCTGCGGGAAGGCGGCGAGCTGAGCCGCCAGCGCCCGTGCCTCCTCGAGCGCCTGGCCGGGTTCGGCGAGCCGGTTCACCAGCCCGATCCGCTCCGCCTCGAGGGCGTCCACCGGCCGGCCGGTGAGGACCAGGTCCATCGCCCGCGACTCGCCGATCAGCCGCGGCAGCCTGAAGGTGCCGCCGTCGATCAGGGGGACGCCCCAGCGTCGGCAGAAGACGCCGAAGACGGCATCGCGCGCCGCCACCCGCAGGTCGGCCCAGAGTGCCAGCTCCAGCCCGCCCGCGACCGCGTGCCCTTCGACGGCCGCGATGACCGGCTTGCCCAGACGCATCCGGGTCGGTCCCATCGGGCCGTCCCCGTCCGGCTCCACCCGATTGGGCTCGCCCGAGCCCACTGCCTTGAGGTCCGCGCCCGCGCAGAAGCCACCGCCGGCTCCGGTCAGGATCGCCACGCTGGCATCGGCGTCCTCGTCGAAGGCCCGGAAGGCCGCCGCCAGCGCGTCCGCCGTACGACGGTCCACCGCATTGCGCACCTCCGGCCGGCTGATGGTGATGACCGTGATGGCTCCGCTGTGCTCGACGTCGACGCTCATGGGCTCATTGTTGCCGGGGATCGGTCTTCGACGACAGGACCGCGTCCGGTCCGCGGAGCTTCTACAGTGTGCGCATGCCGAGCGCTGGGGAGACGAGGCCGCCGTCGCGGAAGGGCGGCGGCCGGGCGATCGTCGAGATCGACCGGCTGCTCGGCGAGATCGCGGGTGCGGAGCCGGGCTCGCAGGAGTCGCTGCGGCTGCATGCCCGACTGGCTGTCGTCGGATCGACAGAGCCGACCGAACGCGCGGCCACCCTGGCCCGGCTGCTGACCTTCGAGAAGCTCCCCGGCGAGCTGCCGGAGGAACGGATCCTGCTCGCGCATCTGGCGCAGGCCCTGCGCTACACCGCCCGCGATCGCGACCGGGTGTGGGAGGTGGCGACCCGGGCGCTGGCCTCGGGTGCGCTCTTCGACGACGGCCGGCGAGATCCCGAGGCCCTGCATGCCTGGACGGTCGCGATGATGGCGCTCCTGGTGAGTGACGACGACCGCGTCGGACGCTACGAGCACGATCGTGCGCTGCTCTGGGCCGTCGAACTGGGTACGCCGCAGCAGGTCGCGCTGGTGTCCGCCGTGGGATGCGCCCTGTTGTGGCGCTTCGGCGAGCCGCTCGGCGCCATCGCGGACGAGGCCGGTCGCGCGCTGGCCGGGCTCGCCGATGCGCCGCCGAGTCCGACCCTGCCGCACCTGCGCGCCACGCTGACCTACTTCGCCGGCCTGGTGGCGATGGAGACCGGTGACCTGACCGCCTATCGCACGGTGCTCTCCGCGTACGACGACGAGCACGGTGGTGATCGCGCGATCGCCGCCTTGTGGCTCCTGCAGTTGCGCTCGCGTGAGGCTCTTCTCGGAGGAGATCCGCAACGCGCCCTGGAGCACGCCGAAGAGCTGGGTGCCGCATTGGACCGGGTCGGACTCGAGATGCCCCAGATGCACTGGCGGCACGACGCCGTACGAGCCTTGCTGCAGCTGGGTGATCGCGACCGGGCCACCGCCCTCGCCGAGGCCCAGATGGCCGCGGCGCGATCGTGGGAGAGCCCTGCCGAGATCGCGGAGGCGCTGCGGATGAGCTCATGGGTGGCGCCGTCGATCGAGCAACGCGTCGAGCTTGCCGGGGAGGCTCTTGCGGCCCTGGGCGCCTCGCCGACGGCCTTCGACCGTGCGCTGGCGCTGCTGGACCTGGGTGAGGCGCTGCGGGTGGCCGGTCGCCGGGCACAGGCCCGGGAGCGACTGTCGGAAGCCGCGGGCCTGGCCGCCGGGCTCGGCGCGAACCTGCTCGCGCAACGGATCGACGATGCGCTCGCCGCCAACGGCGACCGGCCGCGGCGTCCCGGCACGACCGGGCTCACCGCGGCCGAGCAGCGGGTCGTCGACCTCGCCGTCGACGGCCTGTCGAACCGGGAGATCGCGCAGCGGCTCTTCCTGTCACCGAAGACGGTCGAGAACCATCTCGGGCGGGTCTACGTGAAGCTGGGGATCGGCGGTCGCGGCGAGCTGGCCGCCGCGACCGCCGATGGTCAGTTGCAGGCGAGGTAGTTCGCCGAGACCGAGCGCACCTTGCGGATCTTCTTTCCGTGCCTGGTCTGCACCGTGGTGACAGTGACCTTGACGGCGGCCGCCTTGTCGTCAGCCAGGGTCAGCGGGATCGCACGGCCCCGGAAGCCGGACCGGAGCGTGCTGACCCGGTGACCGTTGACGTCGACGACGGCCTTCTTGATCGTCTTCGCGCGCTTCCGGTCGCTGGTCAGCTTGAGGGTGGCGTTGTGGGTCGCGCAGGTGCGCGTCGCGGGGAAGCCGACGTACGGCGTCGCCCTACCCGACGGGCCGGCAGTGCGTGCGCCCACGTCGGTGAAGGTCATGTTGAGCGAACCCGAGCCGGTGGGGCCGTAGGCCGGGCCGAGGTTGATGTCGCCCTCGAGATAGCCCGCCCAATTGCCGGCCGGGAGGTACGTGCGCTGTGAGCCGGCGAAGTTCATGGCCTTGCCGTAGAACTCGAGGTAGTGAACTGAGGAGTCGTCGGCATCCCACAAGTAGGCCTCGGCGTACGAATTGCCGCGATTGAGCACGCGCAGGTCGATCCACATCGGCTTGGTGGTCGTGAAGGCGAAGTTCAAGGCCGATCCCAGCATCCCGGTCGGAGTGCACTGCGAGGGGGTCTTCTCGCGGACCGAGGTGACCTTGCCGGAGAACTGCAGGGTGATCGCCGAGGGGCTGGCCCCTCGGGTGCCGATCGACCCGAGCAGGTGCTCGCTGAAGGTCGTCGTGGTCTTGTCGGCGGCGTCGCCGATCTTCACCGAGGTCGCGGAGGCCGAGAGATCGACCGCGTGGGGCCTCCCGTCCGTCGCGATGTCCGTCGGATTGCCGTCGAATGGTGCTTGCGTGACCGTGCACTGGTTGGCGGCGGCGGCGAGGTACGGGTCCCAGTTGGCGTCGGTGTACGGCGGCGCGGGGTCCGCGCTCGCCGCAGGGGCCATCAGGACGCCGGCGCCGCCCAGTGTCATCGCGAGCAGCGCTGCCAGGGCCGGGCTGATCCGTCGGGTCATCCGAGGTCTCTTTTCGTTCACGTGGGTCGGGTCGGTGTCATGTGTGCTCATGGGAGCGGCCCCCATCGGTAGGCGCTGGAACGGAGCGGCTCGGCGCTGGTCAGCTGGCCGGCGTAGAAGACGGCCAGGTACCGGCCGCCGGCGGACAACCCTGCGGCGTGCACCTGAGTCGCCACGAAGGCCGGCACCGTGGAGTACCGGCCGGCACGCCATACGACCAGGCCCGGGGGCGGGTTGCCGGTGAGATTGCTGGCGCCGCTCGCGAAGGCGATCGTGGAGCCGTCGGCGGAGACGACGCCTCCGCGGGCGTTCCCGTTGCTGATTCCGCCGGCGCCCGTGTGGTCGACGAGGGTGACCGCGTCCGTGCTGCGGTCCCAGCGGTACACGTGGTCGAGACCGTTGCCGATGCCGGTGAAGGGATAGGAATCGGTGAAGACGACGTACCGGCCGTCGCCGGACAGGCTGGGCGCGTTGGCGTCGGCCGATCCCGGTGAGAGCCCGGCCGCATCGTGCGAGACGTACGACGCCTTGTTCGTCGCCCGATGCCACTCGTAGATGTCCGCGACGGTGTCGGTGTCCGCCGGACTGATCGCCGCCCCGGTCACGTAGGCGACGTGCTCGCCGTCGGGGGAGATCTGGGGGTTGGCGGAGTACGACGCTGTCTCGGCGCCGTTGTCGTAGTGGCTGATCCGCGTCGTGGTGTCGGCCGGGAGATCGCGGATGAAGACGTCGCTGGACGAATTGGCGTCGCTGGGAATGAGATTCGAGGCTGCGGAGCTGAAGGCGACCCGGAGGCCGTCGGCAGAGATGCTCGCCTCCCGCGAAGCCGCATTCGCGGGGAGCCCGTTCATGCCGGCGGATACGAGCCGGGTGAACTTCGTCGAGGCATCCCAGACGAAGACGTCCGAGGTGGTGTTGGTGTCGCCGGACACCAGGTTGTCGGCGTCGGAGGCATAGGCGATGTAGCGCCCGTCGGCGGAGACCGACGGGCCATCGGAGTTCTGATCACCGGTGACGCCGTTCTTGTTCGCCGACACCAGGACCGTCGTACCGGTCACCATGTCGCGCCGGTAGATCTGGGAGATCCCGTCGGTCTCGTCGGCGTACACGGCGCCGACCGTGGCGGTGTAGACGATGTACCGGCCGTCGGCGGACATGGCCGCGTCGCGCACCCGGTCGTCCGTGTTCTGCCCGGGCTGGGGCGTCGAGGCGATCTCCAACTTCGGTCGGGGGACCGGCGTGCGGACCGTGACCAGCACTGGTCGCGAGACCGCTGCCCGGGCGGGCGCCTTGGCGAGCAGGCGCACGCGGTACGAGGTCGTGGCCGGTGGGCGGACCACGAACCGGACCCTCTTCAGCGCCCCCTTGCGCGGCAGTGACTTCGCGGCCACCTTCACCCAGTGGCCGCCCGACCGCCGCTGCAGGACCGCACGCTGGCGGGCGACGGCCTTGCGGACCGCCACCTTGAGCGTCGCTGATGTCCCCGCGTTCACCGATGCGGGCGCACTCAGCGTGATCCGGGGACGTGGAGCGGCGTCCGCATTGGTTCCGAGCGCCCCCAGGGCGACCAGGAGTACGACGGCGCACGTGCGCGCGATGATCCGCATCAGGCATCCCTCCGACGAGCCCGCGACCGGGCATGCAGGACCCAACTCTCGTGCGCGGGCGGGACCGGTCGCATGAGGCGACCACCCCCAAAAGAGGAGGTGGGAAAGTCAACGGCCCCCGTCCACAGGACGGGGGCCGTGATGCTGGTGGTCAGGGGCGGGGTCGAACCGCCGACCTTCCACTTTTCAGGCGGACGCTCGTACCAACTGAGCTACCTGACCAAGCGACGAGAACGATACATGAACCCGGGGGCGGGCCGACAATCGGCGGTCACCGTGGACGGCGTCAGCCCCAACCCCATGCGTGCAGCTGCTCGTCGTCGATCCCGAAGTGGTGCGCGATCTCGTGGACGACGGTGATCCGGACCTCCTCGACCAGTTCCTCGACGTCGCGACACATCCGGAGCAGCGGACCGCGGAAGATCAGGATCCGATCGGGCGCGACGAAGGTGTAGTGACTGTCCCGATGAGTCAGCGCGATGCCGTCGTACAGGCCCAGGAGGTCGGGATCGTCGGCGGGCGCCTCGGCCTCGACCAGGATCGCCACGTTGTCGACCAGCTTCAGCAGGTCGACGGGCAGACTGTCGAGCGCGTCGGCGACGTACTGCTCGAATTCCTCGTCCGTGACGTCCATGGTGCTCAGTCTGACCGAGCGGGCCAATTGGAAGGCGGCGCCGCCTTGCCCCTATGCTGTGTCGGTCGTCGGCAACGACGGCAGGGCCCCCATCGTCTAGCGGCCTAGGACCCCGCCCTTTCACGGCGGTAGCACGGGTTCGAATCCCGTTGGGGGTGCGCGCGTAATATGGCCTCTGACCTGCTGAAACAGGTCGGGGGCCATCGCTCTTCCCGGCTCTGGTCAACTTGGCGTCAACAAACCTGGGGCAGACTGAACTCATGGCGAGCATCCGCGAACGCGTCTCAACTGCCGGTGAATCACGCTGGGCTGTGCTGTATCGGCACGGGCAACGGCAGGCATCGACCACCTTCCCGACCGAGAAGGAAGCCGTCAGCTTCAAGGCCCTGGTCGACTCGTTCGGCGTCGACCGTGCACTCAAGCTCATCGAGTCAGACGGTCAGGACATCGGGAACCTGACGGTGGGCCAGCTCGCGGAGAAATTCCTCGAGGCCAAGGCCAAGCAGGTCACCGCCCGCACCGACGAGCAGTACCGCCGCGACTTCGCCAACTGGATCGAGCCCTGGTTCGGCCACCGCGCAGCCGAGTTGATCGACGAGGCCGACGTACAGAAGTGGGTCGACCACATGGCGACCAAGCTCTCCCCGAAGTCCGTGATGGACCGCCACATGCTGCTGCACTCGATATACAAGTGGGGCCGCGCGAAGTCTCGCAAGCTCGTGAGCCACAACCCGTGCGAGGAGACCGAGCTCCCCAAGGCAGTCCGGAAGCCCCCGAAGGGCACCACGCTGGCCGAGTGGCACGCGCTCCGTGAGGCCGCGACCAAGCGCGGCAACCCGGACGCCGCCGACCTGATCCAGTTCCTCGGCACGGTCGGCTGGAGGTTCTCCGAGGCAACGGCGCTCGCTGTGCGCGACGTGGACGACGACGGGACCAACGTCTGGGTGGACGTGACGCAGGTGTTCCGTAAGGTCGGCAACAAGCAGGTGCTCGTTCCGGACGCCGCGAAGTCCTATGCCGGGTTCCGCCGCGTGCCGCTGCCCGCTGAGTGCGCCGCGATGGTGCGCCGGCGACTGGTCGGCAAGGGGCCGGGGGACTACGTGTTCACGAACTCGGCGGGCAATCACTGGAACCAGCACACGTTCCTGCGCGACACCTGGCCCAAGCTCGTCGCCGACGCGAACCTGGGGGAGGGGCGCAAGCCGACGCCGCACTGGCTGCGGCACATGGCCGTCTACGCGATGCACGCTGCCGGGGCCGACGTGGTGCAGATCCAGCGCACCATCGGGCACGAGTCGCCCAACACCACGATCGGTACCTACGGCGGACTCATCGGCGGCATCGGGACCGACGTGGCTGCGAAGATGGACGACGTGCTCAGCAGGAAGCCCGCAGTCGTTGCTGGAACAGTGGTCCCAGGAGAGCTGGCGTGAAGGAGGAAGGGGTCAGCCCTTCACGCGCCACTCGGCGACGATGTCATCACCGCCGGACAGGTCAATCTTTCGGACGGCCACGCCATTCGGGACGAGGATTAGCACCCAGCCGTTGATGCACTGACCGGCGCGTACCTTTCGTCCAGTGAATGGATACTTCGGCAGCGGTGGCCACGCGTCCCACGACGACGATGATGGCGAGTAGACGCCGCCGGATGCGTCTTCGGCGGCGAACTGGTCAGGCGCCAGAACCTCGCTTCCTTTGACGACACAAGACTTCACGCGCACCAGGGCACCCTCTGCATCGCTCTCGCCACGCAGGTAGGACGGGATGGGTGCATCTTTCCGCTGGATCACCTCGAGGACCGTGGTGTGAATGCCGGTACCCATCCGGGTCTGTCCGACTCGCAGCGCGTTCTTTCCGACATTGGGCGGCGCGCCGGCACTCGGGTCCGGGGACGGCGGCTCGGTCGACGGAGCCGCAGATGTCGCCCC
This sequence comes from Nocardioides sp., assembly GCA_030145945.1. Taxonomy (GTDB): domain Bacteria; phylum Actinomycetota; class Actinomycetes; order Propionibacteriales; family Nocardioidaceae; genus Nocardioides. The sequence continues at coordinate 62,331 of JASLDK010000119.1, read as the reverse complement.
CATGCTTGGTGAATGCGCTGGCGTCGGCTTCGTGTTTGATCCAGAGCAGGCAGAGACGGTGAGCAGAGCAGCGAGCGGGACCGCGGCGAGCTTCTTCATGGGCGGCATCTTGGCTCATCGGCCCCCTTTGCGTCAGGGATTCCGGGACAATTAGGTCTCAGTAGTCGGCCAGCCTGCGCGCGAGGTAGTGCGCCTCGGACGGATGCAGCGCGTTGATCCGCACATCGAGAACGTGCCGGGTGACACGGAGTTCGTGGGCGGCCTCGTCGCGGCGGCGGTCGGTGTAGGCGAGGGCTTCGCCGAGGTCGCGGTAGTCGATGAGCAGCCGCGCGGCCTCGCGATCGGCGGATCGTTCCTGGCGGTCGTTGACGTGTGCACAGTCGGTGAGTGCGTCGGCGGCACGGACGTGCGCCAACTCATGGGCGAGGACGCAGCGGGCCTGCGTGCTCGGCATCGCGGGGTGCAGATGGATCTCTCGGGCCGCGTGCCGGTACTCCCCAAGGCGTCCGCGCAGATGGGTCCAGATCAGGTCAATGTGAGGTAGAGCAGCCAGTTCCGCCCACGGGCTGTAGTGCATCAGGCTCCCCCCTCTGGCGCCTCTCCCTGGTAGTCCATGCCGTACTCGATCTGGGTCTCGGTGGAGGCGACGGCGCCGAGGGTGGCATCGGGGTCCGACGCAACCAGAGCATCCTCAGCGCGCCGGACGAGATAGGTGAACGTCAACCCGAGTGCGCGGGCGATCCGCCACACGGCGGTGGTTGCTGCCGCGGCATCTTCGCTGCCCCTTTCGATTCGCCCGATGGTTGTTTCCGAGACGTCGACGAGCTTGCCGAGCTCTGCCCGTGTGAGCTTGCGAGTACGTCGCCAGCGGGCGATCTCTGCACCCAAGGCCTCCGCGAACTCGCGTGATTGCTGTTCGGTCATGACACGAGAAGGTACTCCCTTGAAACGAAACACGCCATATCTGACGTGATTTGAACTTGACCATGCCAAATTTGGCACGTACTGTTCCGGGCATGACAAGCCAGATCGACCACGAGGCCGTGGCAATTGGCCGGGCTGTCCGGGGAGCAATCGCCACGGCGGGCCTGACGCTGAGCCAGGTCTCCGAGCTGACCGACATCACCCTGACCACGCTGTCTCGCCGAGTGAATGGCTCGCTCCCATTCACCTTTCCCGAACTGGCGCGGATCGCCACTGCGTGCGGTGTTCGAGTCAGCGATCTCGCCCTCTCTGCTGAGCGCATCGCTGAGCGTGTCGCATGAGCCTTGAACTCACCACCGAAGAGGACCTCGCCGCCGACTGGAAGCTCTCGCTCGACAAGATCATCGACCTCCGCACCCGGCACAAGTGGCCGCACGTGAAGCTGGGCCGCTTCGAAGTCCGCTACACCGACGAGCAGATCGCGGCCATCGTCGCGGCCAACTCGATCGACACGACGCCCAAGCCGAGCAGCGAACTGGCCGGACTTCCGCAGCCCACGCGCCGAAGCTCGGCAGCGAAGCGGAAGGCGTCATGATCCCCCGTCTACTGGCCTTCGGTGTCGGAGTCCTGGCGGGCTTCAAGCTGCGCGACACGTTCGCCAAGCGCGATCAGACTCTCGGACAGGCTGTTGACCGAAGCCGCGAGGCGGTTGAAGAACTCAATCTGCGCCTGGTCGGCCGTGAACAACTCTTGATTGGCCTTGAAGAGCGCGTGAATCGCGCTGCGAAGTTCGCCGGGGGCAAAGTCAGTCATCGGTCTTCTCCTTCTTCAGTTGCGGACACTCCTGAAGCTACTGGCGCGGCAGGCCCTCGCACCCCTGCCGCGCCGGTGGAGGAGATCGCCTGGGATAGCGGCATGGGCGGTCCGGTCGCATGACCCGCTCTCTCGCCCCTTGCGGCACCAATGCCGCCTACCAGCGCCACATCAAGCACGGCGAGGCCGCTTGTGATGCCTGCGTCCGTGCGCGGCAGGAGTACCAGTCGGCGTACTACCGGCGATCGCACCCGGATGCCCAGCCCCGGGGCACTCGTCGAGGCATCGACAGGTGCCCGCCCGAGTGTCACGTCGACCGTGAGGTCATCCGTCGCGGCGCGGTCGCTAAGTCGCTGCTGTACCGCATGGCGCAGCTTCGGCTCGAGGATCAGGCGGCTGTCGCATGACCCTCCTCAACTTCTCCCCCGTCGATGAAGACCAGGACCTCCTGACCCTCGTCGCCGACAAGCCGCTGATGGCGGAGGTCTTCCGCGCGGCCTGCGTCGCCGAGGCGAACCTCTACGACGGCTGGATCAACCCGAACCACGTCAACGCGCGGTGCCGTAAGGCGTTCGCTGACGCCGGCGATGAGTTCGACTCGCGTTCCTACTCCGCGCAGTGGGCTGGCGCCCGTGGCCCGCACGGCTTCCTCGACATCACCGACGTGCCTGTCCCAATCGACGGCGCCGTGTCGAAGGGCAACGCCAACAAGGCGCTGTTCTGGCACACCCTCCGCACCCTCGAGGCAGCCCGTGTTGAGGCCGCTGCTGTCTCGGGTCAGGCCTCCGGCGGTGCGCGATGAAGACGTTCGATCGCGCCTTCTTGGCGGTCACGATCCTGGCGTGCCTCATTGGCGCGGTGGCGAGGTTCCTGACAGGGCATGCCGACGCTGGCTGGCTGTCGAGTGCGCTCGCGGTGGTGTGGTTCGTCGTCTGGATTCAGGCCGAACTGATCGCCCGTCTCCGTAAGCCGCCGAAGGGCTACGTGCGGATCGAGATGCCCGAGGACATGGCCCCGGACTTCATTCGCGAACTCAGGCGCAACCAGACCTCCGGCCCTGTCTGACAGATGACCCCCGGGCAGGGCCGGGACCAGAAATAACAGCGGTCGCGCTCACGAATTCGACCCCGGAGCGCGACCACCGAACAACCGAAAGGTAGCAGCAATGCAGCAGCAGTACACCGGCATCGACGCCGCTGGCACTCACTGGCTCGTCACCATTTTCGGCGATGTGGCCGAGATCGCCACCCGCCGCGATGCCTCCGAGACCTGGTCCGCGCCGGTCGTCGTGCGGGAGGTGGCCGCATGAGTAACCGTCGCTACCCCGCCAACCCTGAGGACGCCGCCTACCCGCTGGACCGTGGCTACGCGCCCTCGACTACCTCGGGCTGTGCTCGCCGTCGACGTAAGGCGATTCAGCGCCGCGACTGGCTGCTTGATCTCGACGTGCGCTGGGCCTTCCGGCTCAACCGCGTGCCCCGGTACGCCGCCGCCGTGTCCTACTGCTCGTGCGGTCGCACGTCGTGGTTGATGCCTCCCGCATGGGGCGAGCAGCCGTCCCGCGATGACTTCGACGACTTCTACGCCGCCGAGAACGACCACTCGTCCTACTGCCAGGAGGTGGTCGCATGACCATCGGCGAGATCATCCTCCTGGTCATCGAGGTCCTGACGCTTGGCGTGCTGGCTGTGGCGGTCTGGTGCCTCGCCGACGAGCACATGCGCCGGATGCGGTTGGGCTACGAGCTCAAGGAGCTACGTCGCTCCATCGACCCGTGCGTCTATGACCAGCTTCGGCGGGACCGGGGTGCCGCATGAGCATCCACGACCGCATCGAGGACGAGGCCCGCGCCGACCGTGACCGTCACGACCTGGCCGGGGAGCGCGAGCAACCGACGCGGAGTGACCTGGCGGCTGAGGAGCCGTGGGTGGTGAGCAACATCGATCGGCTCCCCAAGTGGGCGCAAGAAGAGATCCGCCTTTTGCGGATGCGCAACGACGAGCTGGCTCGCGAGGTCGATCGTCTTCAGTCTGCACTGTCTGGGGATGGCGGGTCGGACTTCTCGATCTGCGGTGGCCAACGCGAAGACGATGTCGCTCTGCCGTCGAGCGCCAAGTACATCGCATGGTCTCCGGATGGAGGGGATTACGCGCTGCGACTCAGGACCGGCGACGACAGCCTCGAAGTGATGTGCACGACGTGGCAAGGCGTTGCCGTGGTCCCGTCGGCAAGCAACGTGTTTGCGATCAAGAGAGCGGGGCAAGCATGACCGCCGACCTCGACCCCCGCGACCTCGCCGTCGAGGAAGCCAGTCAGCGGGCGGTGGATGCGGAGAACGAGGAGCCGCGGAAGTGGTTGTCGGGCTGGTGCGGAAGCGGCAGCCACCACCGGTGTTCCGGTGAGACCGATGGGCTGAAGCATCGGCTCGCGTGCAAGTGCTCGTGCCACGCAGCGCCGATCGTGCCCGACGATGAGATCAAGGTCGGCCTGCACTGGAACCTGAGCGACGAGATCTATCACGGTGACCCCGTCCCTGGTGGTTCGCTCTCGTCGTCGCTGGCCCGCCGTCTCACCGAGCACGTTCCGGCCAAGGCGATCGCAACACACCGGAACCGCAAGCCCACCAAGGCGATGAATCTCGGCAAGGCCGCGCATCTCGAAGCCCTTGGCGCTGGTCCTGAGCTCATCGTCTGGGAGCACGACGGACGAACCAAGGCGGGCAAGGAGGAGCGGGCGCAGTGGGCCGACGCCATTGCCGCCGAGCGGGCCGTAGCCGTGACCGCAGCCGAACGTGAGCAGGTTGAGGGCATGGCCGCAGCATTGCGCGCCAACCCGGAAGTCTCCGCCATGCTCAGTGATGGCGAGCCCGAGGTGTCCGCCTTCTGGCAGGAGCGCAGTGCTTGGTGTCGGGCACGGATCGACCTTCTCGGGCGCAGGGCGAACGACTACAAGACCACCGAGGACGCCTCTGATCGCGGCTTCGAGCACGACATGGAGCGGTACGGCTACCACCAGCAGGCCGAGTTCTACCTCCGTGGGCTGCGGGCACTCGGTCACGAGGCTGGCGATGAGCCGATGCGCTTCATCTGCCAGGAGAAGCAGGAGCCCTATCTCGTGCAGGTTCACACCTGCGACGACCTGGCTATGGAGATCGCCCGGGCGCTGAATGACCGCGCCATCGACATCTTCGCCGAGGCCATCAAGAGCGGTATGTGGGACGGCTACCCGACCTTGCACGCCGAGCCGACCGCGCTGCCTGCTCGCTACTTCTACCGGTACGCCGACCTGATCCCGGCACACCTGAACCCCTACGTCGATCCCGAAATGAGCATGTGATGAACCTGAGTCAAGCCATCATCGCCAAGAGCGACCAGCTCAACGCCGACGACCTGATCAGCGGACCGCGCACCTTCACCATCAAGGAGGTCCGCCGAGGGGACGCGGATCAGCCGGTCGCGATCGTGCTGGCCGAGTTCCCAGATAAGCGCCCCTTCAAGCCATCGAAGACAGTCCTTCGAATCCTGGCCTTCGGATGGGGCGAGGAGACCGACGACTGGCCTGAGAACCCGCGTTTCACGCTGTACCGCGACGCGAAGGTGAAGTGGGCCGGCCAAGAGATCGGAGGCATCCGAGTCAGCCACATGTCGCACATCGACGGCCCGCTCAAGGTCGCGCTCGCCGAGTCCAAGGGCAAGAAGTCGCTGTGGCGCGTGGACCCGCTGCCCGATTCAGTGCCATCGTCGCCGCCGGTCGATGAGGCCACGGTGGCGCGCGTCGCTGACCTTCGTGCCGAGTGGAACGGGGCAACTCCCGAGCGCCGCAAGGAGATCGAGGCCGATGTCAACGCGCTCCAGCGGGGAGCCGACCAATGAACCGTCACCCCCACGCAGGCCTAGCTGCCCTCGGTCTCCTGGTCCTGCTGCTCGTCCTGGCCTACGCCTTCGCGCTGGGAGGTCGGGCGTCGTGAGCGGGCCGGAGCACTACCGCGAGGCCGAACGGCTGCTGGCGAAGAGCCTCGGCCCACTGACGCTCGCGGCCGCTCAGGTGCACGCCACCCTCGCGCTCGCTGCCGCCACGGCAGACGCGCAGATCCGCGACTACTACGGACCCGATGCCCGCTACGACGCGCCCGAGTGGTCACGCGTCCTCTACGCCGCCCCCACCCCGACCAAGGAGAGCCCGTGAGCACGACCCTCGAAACCACGCCGTGGCCCGTCTTCTGGCAGAACTTCGGCCAAGCAGTCATCGGAGTGTTCGGCGCGATCGGCGTCATCTTCACGATCGGCGTAGTCACCTGGTGGCTGCTCGGGAAGGCAGGGCTGCGATGAACGCCCAGCGCCGACAGGACGACACCCTGCGAATCGCCGTGGAGCGGCTCGCCAGCGAGCTTGCCGAGTGGCCGAAGTATCCCGGCACGATGCCCGGCGTCCGTCAGCAGGAGCGCGACCGGGTTGCCGCGCGGTTGACCGACATCCTCGCTGCCCATCCCGCCCCGTCCTGCGAGTACGGCTACACCTCCGCCGATCTCGACACCCTCATCGGCGTCCGAGGCACCAGCCAGCGCGACCGATTCGGCGTCTGGATGCGCGGCCAGACCGTCATGTTGTGCGACGAGCACGGCGTCATCACCTACCGCTCCGACGTGGAGCAATACCTGCGAGGAGGGCGACCCCTTGACTGAGCACACCGACACCGAGCTGCGGGAGCTGGCACGCGACCTCGCCACCGGACCGCTCACCGAAGAGCACTGCCACGCATCGATCACCGACAAGGTCGGCGAGCTGGATGCCTGTGGACGCGAGGCCGAGAGCTGGGTGATCTACGACCCGGAGACCGGCGACGACCGCGCATGGCCGGTCTGCTCGCTGCACATGTCGGAGGTCTACTACGGCCAGCGGGCCAATCGGTGGGTCGCCGCCGTCAACGCCCTGCCGGGACTGCTGGACCGGGTGAAGGAACTCGACAAGCTGTACGAAGAATGCGCCGGCGAGTGCGCCGAGTTCTCGGAACGGATGATCGAGAACTACGACCGTGCTGAGCGTGCCGAGGCCGAGGTAGAGCGGCTACGCGGCATGGCCCGCCGCTCCCGACAGATGTCCCGCGTCTGGGAGGCCGAGGAAGAGACCGAGCGGCTGCGGGCCGGGATCGCTGACCTGGCCGACACGGGCGAGCGCGACGGACGAGGCAACTCACTCGCTTTGGCACGCCGCCTCCGCTCGCTGCTCGATCAGGCCGGGGGTGCGTGATGGTAGACCTCTCCCACATCACCGTCGACGAGCCCGCAGGCAAGGCCGACTGCTCCATCTGCGGCATCGGCGTGACCGCACCGCCGTCCTTCGGAGGCATCCCGCGTCCCGACATGCTCGCAGCGTTCGTCGTCCAGCACGCGGTCCACAAGGCCGGGCAGCCTGCCGGACTCACGCCGACCGGACGAGCGAGCAAGGCGGCGCGCGAACTGCTGGCGGGTGATGCGCCGTGATCGACATCGACCCCTATGGCTTCACCCACCTGCGCTCCGAACTCCATGACGCCACCGACGAAGCCGACGACGTGCCCCTGTGCTTCGTCGCCGAGACCCGCACGACCGGGGCGAGTGCCGCCGAGCTGAATCTCACCTTCGACCAGGCACTCGACATCGACGACTTCCCCCGCACCGACGACCCCCAGCGGGTCTCATGCCCCGACTGCAAGGAGTGGATGCACGCATGAGCGCGCAGCGAATCCAACGCAAGCGCACCAAGGGCTGGCGGATGCCCGAGGGTGCCGTGTACGTCGGGCGGCCGACGAAATGGGGCAACCCCTTCGTCGTCGGCGAGCGGACGCACCTGTGGCATCGAGCCACCACGCACCCCTACGACTTCTGCCGCGACTGGTTCCACGTCGTCCGCGCCGAGCAGGCGGTCGCCCTCTATCGCAAGGTGATTGCGCAGCCTGGCCAGTACTGGCTCGACCAGCCGTGGGTGCCGACCCGACTCGACATCCGCAGCGAGCTCGCGGGCAAGGACCTCGCCTGCTGGTGCCCGCTCGACCAACCGTGCCATGCGGACGTGCTGCTGGAGATCGCCAACGCCGAACCCGCCGACCGTCCTCTGGCTGGGGGTGCGTGATGCTGAGACTCGGATCCATGTTCTCCGGCTACGGCGGCCTCGACCTGGGAATCGCCCGCGTCCTCGACGTCGAGACCGTCTGGGTGGCCGACGTGTGCGGCGAGCCGGCTAAGGGCATCTGGCCCCATCACGAGCCCTGCAAGTCACCGTGCACGATTCTCGCGCACCGCTTCCCCGGCGTCCCCAACCTCGGCGACGTCTCGACGATCGACTGGACCGTTCCCGGTCGCGAGGTCGACGTCCTGTGTGCCGGATTCCCTTGCCAGGACGTCTCCGTCGCCGGTGCTCGTGCTGGTCTCAAGGACGGCACCCGCACCGGCCTGTGGTCGCAGGTCGTCCGCGCGATCGTCGCACTCAACCCCCGATTGGTGGTCCTCGAGAATGTCCCCGGAATCTTCACAGCCCCCGCCGCTGGCGACGTGGAACCCTGCCCGTGGTGTGTGGGAGACGGACCAGATGGCCATCTGCGGGCACTCGACGCCGTACTCGCAGACCTTGCCGAGATCGGGTTCGATGCGGAATGGGTCAGTCTTCCTGCGTCCGGCGTGGGAGCCCCGCACAAGCGCGAACGGTGGGTCGCTACTGCCTACCCCCGAGGCGAACACCGCATCGAACGGCGGATCGCAGCACCCGGAAAAGCGCAAGGCGGGCGGGCATTCGGTGAACTTGCAGGACGTGGCGGAGCACCTGCTGGCATAGGCCTTCTGCCCACCCCTCGCGCCACCGACGGCACCAAGGGTGGACCAGGGCAGCGCGGATCGTCCGGGGATCTGATGCTGCCGAGCGCCGTGGCACTTCTGCCGACGCCGACCGTTCAGGACGCTTCCAACACAGGTGGTGCCTCGCAGTTCGACCGCAACACGAGGCCACTGAACACCGAGGTACTGCTGCTCCCGACCCCCTCGGCAGCAGGCTCGCTCGGCGGACACGAATCCCGTGGAGGCGCGCGTGGCACTGAGCGCCTGCTGCCCGGGATCGCGAAGGATCTGGCACTGTTGCCGACGCCAACCGCTACGCCCTACGGCAACAATCAGTCCGCGAGCGAAGGTGCTGCGGTGCGGCCCTCGCTGGACTCACTCGCGCCCTTGCTGCCCACGCCCACCGCGACCGACGCGAAGGCTAGTGGAGCAGCCGACTACACAACCGGGCACGCCGGCACGACACTTACTGACGCGACCTTCCGCCAGCCCTCCCGCTGGGGCGAGTACACCGCTGCCATCACCCGCTGGGAGCGTGGGCTCGGACGCCCTGCGCCCGAGCCCACGCAGCTCTCCGCCAAGGGACGGCCGCAGCTCTCACCGCGCTTCGTTGAATGGATGATGGGCCTCCCTGACGGCTGGGTGACCGACGTCCCCGGAATCACCCGCAACCAGGCACTCAAGGCGCTCGGCAACGGCGTGGTCCCGCTACAGATCGCCGCCGCGCTCGCGTGGCTCCTTGACGCCCTCGCCTCCTCCTCCGACGTGCTCCCGATCGGGGGCACACAATGAGCGAGCCCTGCCCCCGCTGCGGCTGGATCCATTCCCCGGATTCCGTTCGCGTCGTCGGGTCACGCTTCAGTGGTCCCGTCGCCGGATACCGCTCCATCCTCGGCGGACCCATGCGAGCAACCCGCGACGAAGCGATGCGGGACTACTGCGACACCAAGAGGCAGCCGCAGCCCAAGCATGAGCCGCTCGCAGCGCCGGGGCCCGTTGCGGAGCAGCTCCCGCTCTTCGAGCTCCCCGCAGCCGTGCTGCCGAGCGCCCCAGCACCAGAGTTTCCCGCCGACCGCTTCGAGGTCGCCGCCCGAGAGGACGCATGGCTCAAGTTCCTCGCGCAAGCACGCCTCTCACTGCTCGTCTGGCAGATCGACCCCAGCATCCATGATCGCGTCGAGCACGTCCTGACCTGGCTACGCCGTTGCATGACCGAGCTCAATGACCTGATGACTCCCGCCGCGGCCACACGGGAGGCACCGTGAGCGCCAAGATCCACCTCGCCTACGCCTGGACCTGCCGCGACTGCGAAGCCACCGGGGACACCGACGCCAGCGCCGAGAAGCACGCCAAGAGCGGGCACACCGTGTGGTCGAAGGCGGTCCCGTCGTGAGCCGCCGACCACCGATCATCCGACCACTCGCCGACGTCCCCCTGGACCCCGAGGACATCTACACCGGCGACTGGGTGCAGGACGGGCTGATCATGCGGCCCACGAAGGGACGGGCATCATGACGCCGCCCTGGGCCACCTGTCACCGCTGCGAACGCGACCTCTATCCGAGGCTCGCGCGGCCCAGTGAGGTCGGCTGGATCTGCGCCGACCGGAAGGCATGCAGCAACCGAGCCCGAGCGACCGCCGACAACGATGCCCGCGCCGAGGATGTCCGCTGGCTGGCGCAGACCGGCGAGAGCGCGGTCGGAGCGGCAGCCCGGCTCGGCATCGGCATGAGCACGCTGGAGAAGTTCTGCTACCGCCACGGCCTCGGAGACGAGCTGCGGCAACTGGCCGCCCGGAACCCGCGCGACCACAACGCCGCCAACATGGGCGCCGCCATCGTCGCCAAGTTCGACCGGAGGCGAGCGGCATGAACGTTCTGGACGACGATGCGCGACTCGCGAAGCTCCTGACGCTACGAGCGCGAGTCGACGCGGAGATCCGCGAGATCACAGCCAAGCCCAAGCGTCATCGCTGCAAGGGCATCCCAGCGTGCGGCACCGAGTCCGCCTACAGCCGACATCTACGGCAGGGCGAGACGCCGTGCGAGGACTGCAAGGCCGCCCACGCGGCACGAGAACGCATCAGGAAGCGCGAGAGGAAGGCGAGCTAGTGGCCCGCAAGGCGAGACCGCTCAAGACATCGTTCTGGGACGACGACAAGGTGTGCCATCTGTCGCGTGATGCCCGGCTCGTACTCGCTGGCCTCATCACAAAGATGGCCGACGACGAAGGGCGATTCGTCGCGACTCCAGCCGCGATCGGTGGCGAGCTATTCCCCTACGACGAGCTTCCGCCAGCCCGGATCAAGAAGTGGCTGGCCGAGATCGAGACCGAAGGCATGGTCGTGATCTACCGCGTCAACGGCGGCACTTACGGCTGGCTGCGCGGCTGGGCACGCCATCAGAAGCCGCCGCACCCCACTCCGAGCACGCTCCCGCCACCCTCTGAGGAGGTCCTGTTTTCATGAGTAATTCACGAAAGTCTCCGAACTTACTCGCCCGTAATGTTCCCCTGAGTAGGAGTAGGAGTAGGAGTAGGAGGGGAAACGGCCGTCAGGCCGCATCCATCGTTGCGGTAGTAGACGCGAGGCCCGCGACCATCGCAGCGACCGGCAGCCACTCGCCCGCTCCGACGATGGATGACCAGCCCACGGGCAACGGAGGCGGCACCTTCGCTCGCTGCCCGTCCTGCGGACGGCTGCTGATCCAGGGGCAGGCATGCGTCTGTGGCGGTGGTCGATGATGGCGCACATCGACCAGACGATCTTCGTTGGCGACTCGAAGCGCCTCGGGAACTGTGTCGCGGCCGCAGTCGCTTCCGTGCTCGACATCCCGTTGGCCAAGGTCCCGCACTTCATCGAGTTCGGCATCGCCTACGGCGACTCGGAAGACCCCCACAGCGCCAGCCGCGGGAACCACTGGTGGGCCATGCTGCTCGGCTTCCTCGCTGGCAAGGGCCAATGGGTCGTCGAGCTCAATGACGTCACGGAAGGCGAGCGCGATGAACTGCTTCTCGTTGCGGGGATGAGTCCTCGCGGCGTCGTTCACCAGGTCGTCTACCGCAACGGCGAGCTCTGGCACGACCCGCACCCGTCACGCGCCGGCGTGCTCGATGTCCGCGAAGTACTGGCCGTTCGGCCGCTTCCGGAGGCAGGGTTCGACCACGCGCCAACCGAGGCACAGGCGATCGCATGAGCGCCACTGACCAAGACGTGCGCGCCCTCGAACACATCGCCCTCCGCCTGCGCCAAGACACCCACGGCGCCGGACCCTGGGACCCGCACGGCACCCACATCGCGTTCGCCGACTACCTCAAGGGCATGCACCTGCCGACCGCCGTCGAGCTCGTCCTGCACCACGCCTGCGACCCCGAGGCCAAGACACCCGCCGCGATCAAGCGGCCGTTCCGGCCCGAGCTGCCCAAGCCGGATGGACGCTGGGAGCCGCCCAAGCGCGCCGAGGAGTGCGACCTGCACCCCGGCCAGCGCGCGACCAACTGCGGCGGATGCGCAGCGGACCGGCTAGCAGGCGACGAGACGCCAGTCCAGCGACCACGACCCGTCACCGAGCCGCCCGCCGAGTACCGCGCCGCGAGGGAAGCCCTGCACGCCGCACAAGCCAGCACCGAGACCGAGGAGGACGAGAGTTGAGCACCGAGGAGCGCTACACCTTGGCCGAGGCGAAGCAGATCCTCGCCCGGCAGGAATGCGACCGCGAGGGACACGACCTCGACGCCACCGTGGTGCGCGACGGGGCTGGGCGAAGCGTCCTGCACCTCGTGCGCTGCTACCGCTGCAAGGCGACGTTCAAGGAGGTCCAGTGAGCACCACCATCGACCGCTGCGAATGGTCCGACCTGCCTGTCATGGAATGCGACCACTGCCCCACGGACGCCCGTCAGGCTGCCGAGGATGCCTACAGGGAAACAAACAGCAGTTCGGTGGGCCCAGGGTCCACCGACATCATCGCGATGCCGGAGAACGCCATTCTGCGCGTCGTCCCACTCTGGCCCGAAGTCCCACCCGGCCAAGAGCGACCCACACTCCGGCTCTACGCAAAGCCACCCGCCGACCAATGCGCCTGCGGCCTCCCGCTCCACGACAACGCCACCGGCTGTCCCGAGTGCGTGACCGAGATGGAGCGCATCCTCGGAGACACACCCTGGCTCGCCGAGCAGCTCGACCTCGCCATCACCGGCCAGCGTGCCAAGCGTGCGGGAGCTGCGCGCGGAGACGACGGCCTGCCATGGAACGACCGAGCATCCGAAACGCTCGACGCCCTGCGCAACGAGCTCAGCACCACGACCCACATGCTCACCGAAGACCATGACCTCGATCTACCCGGCAGTGACGACGAGAAGCCCGACCTTGCCGCCATGTCGCGCTGGCTGCTCACGCACATCCAGCTCCTGGCCCACGATGATGCCTGGACCGACACGCTGCGCAACCTGCGGCATATCGAAGGCGACACCCTCGCCATCGTGGACAACCCACCGCCCAAGGTGTTCCTCGGCTGGTGCACCGCAACCGTGTGGGCCGGCGAGGGCGCAACGCTACGGCTCGAGGAATGCTCCGGCCCGGTGTACGCGCGCGACGGTGTCGAGGTCGGCTACTGCCGCGAATGCCGCAAGCCCTACGGCGTCACCGAGTCACGCGAGGCGCTGGAGAAGGCACTCGACGACCAGCTCGTCACGGCCGCGGAGATCGCCAAGCTCGCGACGTATCTCGGCATCGAGCAGCCCCGGGAGCGGGTGCGAGCACTGGTGAACACTTGGCACAAGCGCAAGCGCATCACTGCCTCGGGCAGCCGTGACGACCAGCCGGTGTTCCGATATGGCGAGATCCGAGCACTGCTCTCGGCGACCTACGAGACACGCGAAGAGAGGAGTGTTTGAACATGACCCCGAGTCGTGTCACCATTCGCACGTACCAGAATCCGTGCGCCCAAATGCAGGTGAACCCGTGACGATCACCGAGTTCCTGCTGGCGCAGATCGAGGCCGATGAGGCTGATCCATGGCGCGGAGCCGAGCTCGTCGGCACTGACCGCGTTGTTGGCGCGCGGGAGTACGACGCCCTTGCGGCCGAAGAGCGGGAGTGGGTCGCTCGCGTGCTCGCTGACTGCCAGGCCAAGCGGCGGATCGTGGAGCACAACGCGAAGCTGCACGAGTACGCCGATCAGCGCCGAGACGAAGACGCCTACGCCCTCGCCGCCGGTGCCAGCGATCGTGTCCTGATGTTTCTCGCGCTGCCCTACGCCGACCGGGCTGGGTACGACGAGGCATGGCGGGCGTGATGAGCGAACCGCTGCCACAGCAGATCAGCGGCCACTACGGCACCTGCGCGCGACTAGGCAGTCCGAACGATTGCCCAGACTGTGGCGAACGGTGGCGAGCAGACCGGCTCGTCGAGGAGCACGCGACGCTCGCGATCCTCGGAGAGCAGGCGCGCATCTTGGCCGAGAGCGTGCGTGACGAACTGCCCTGACAACTGCGGGGGGTGAGCGATGGCCCTCAGGGTCTGCTCGCAACCTGGTTGCCCCGAGCTCGTCCAGTCAGGTCGCTGTGACCAGCATCGACGCGAGCGGGACAAGGCGCGAGGCACACGGCAGCAGCGTGGCTACGACCGCGACTATGACCAGCAGCGCAGCGCCGACGTACAGGCGATGCGCAACGGCACGACGTTCGTGTGCTGGCGTTGTGACAAGCCGATCCTTCCGCACGACTACTCGCTCGGACACTGCGACGACAACCGCGCTGTGATCCACGGACCCGAGCACCTCAAGTGCAACCTCGCCAACACGCGAGGCGGATGTACGCACGAGAGCCACGCGAATATCTCATCGGACGGGTAATTCTTTCTGACCCAGGGGGGTGACCCCGAGGCTCGGTCCGAGCAGGACCGCGGGGGAGGCGTCCGAGAAGTCCGTCAGGTTCAAAGGGCTCGCTCATAGCACCAGATGCATAGCCGCGCCGCGCAAGGCGAGTGCGGGATTCGACGTGGCGCAAGGCCGCGGAGGAGTTGATGACCATGCCGAGTGGTGGCGCTCGTTCACGATCCGGCCCGAAGCAGGATCCGAACGCGCTTCGACGTGCTCGCAAGGACGATCCGACCTGGACGACTTTGCCGGCGGAGGGTCGCGAAGGTCCGACGCCGGACTGGCCGCTGACTGAGGCGACTCCCCGCGAGCTCGTGCTGTGGGAGCGCTGGTGGCGTAAGCCCGAGGCGCTGCTCTGGGGTCCGGGCGGCCTGGTGGACATCGACTACGTGGCGTTGACGCTGCGGATGTTCGCCGAAGCCGAGGTCACCAAGGCTTCTGCGGAGAACCGCAAGACGGTGCGGCTGATGATGGCCGACCTGTTCTTGACTCAGGACGCGAAGGACCGGGCACACATCCAGATCGCCTCCGACGAGGTCGCAGAGAAGCGCGAGGAGAAGCGCGCCCCGGCCACGTCGTCCAGTGCTCGCGACCGGATGAAGGTCGTCACGGGTGGCAAGGGAGCCTGACGGACGCTGGACGACTGGCGCTGACACCTGGGTCGTCGACTTCCCCGTCTTGTGGGTTGCGATCGACTGGGAAGAGCGCCATTGCGTCGTCTCGGATCCCCTTCGTGGCGTACACCGTGACGAGTCCGGCGAGGTCGAGCCGTTCACCGAGTACCCGCAACAGCTGTGGGTGACGGTCAACTGGTATCGCATCAAGCCGACCGCCAAGGTCGGACAACTCAGCGGCGCGTTCTACTACCGCCGCGTGCAGTACATCGGGCCGCAGAAGTGCGGCAAGGGTCCATGGCTGGCGAAGAAGGCGAAGGGTCAGGCCGGAGGCCCCGTGCTGTTCGCCGGGTGGGCCGAGGGCGGCGAGGTCTACGCGTGCGCCGACCATGGCTGCGGCTGCGGCTGGGAGTACGTCTACAAGCCGGGCGAGCCAATGGGGATGCCCTGGGCCAAGCCGCTGATGCAGCTCTTGGCCACGTCTGACGACCAGGTCGAGAACGTCTACGACCCGCTCAAGGCGATGATGAAGTACGGCCGCGATGCGGCTCGGTTCCGGGTCGGTGAGGACTTCACTCGCACGCCGAATGACGGCAAGGTCGAGACGGTCACCTCATCGGCGCTGTCTCGCCTGGGCAACCCGATCATCTGGTGCGGCCAGGACGAGACCGGACTCTTCACCGACGCGAACAAGCTCCGGAAGGTCGCCGAGACCCAGCGCCGCGGCGCAGCAGCGATGGGCGGCCGGTCGATCGAGACCACGAACCCGTTCGACCCCGGAGAGGATTCGGTCGCGCAACGGACGTGGGAGTCCAAGCGGCCCGACATCTTCCGGTTCTGGCTGGACCCGGATCGTGAGCAGTCGTTGCGCCATCCTGACGGGCGGCCGTTCTCGTTCTGGAACAAGCGCGAGCGTCGCAAGATCCTCACCTACGTCTACCAGGGCATCACGCACATCGAGACCAACATCGACGGCATCGAGGCCGAGGCGTTGGAGATCGGCGAGAAGGACCCCGGTCAGGCTGAGCGCTTCTACGGCAACCGTGCTCTTGCTGGTCACGGCGTCTGGATGCCTCCCGAGCGCTGGACCGCCCGCGCGAAGTGGCAGGAAGTCGCCGCCGGCACCCAGATCGTGATCGGCTTCGACGGCTCGGACACCGACGACTGGACCGGCTTCCGCTGCGAGACCCGCGACGGCTACCAGTTCACCCCGGCGTTCCCCGATGGGCGTCCGATGATCTGGAACCCCGCCGAGCACGGCGGCCAGGTGCCGCGGCTCGAGGTCATGGCCGGGCTGGACCACATCATGACGACCTTCAAGGTGGCGCGGGCCTACTTCGACCCGCCCTACTGGGAGTCTGAGTGCGATGCGGCCGCGGAGAAGTACGGCGATGACGTCGTGATCCGCTGGTACACCAAGCGTCCGACACAAATGCACGCCGCATGCGAGCGGCTGTACGTCGACCTCGGGAAGAAGGACTCGCAGTTCTGGCACGACGGCTGCGAGACCACCGAGCAGCACGTCACCGCCGCACACAAGTCCCCGCGGCCCACGGCTGACCAGCCGGGCCGCTACATCCTCCGCAAGCCGGGTGATGGCCGAAAGATCGACATGGCCATCCCCTCGATCCTTGCCCACGAAGCGTGGGGCGACGTCACCTTGGCCGGCTGGCCGGTCGTGGAGAACTTCGTCTACTTCATCTGAGTCAAAGGAGGGCCGATTGTGACGACCCTCGAGCAGGCGATTCGGCAGGTTGACCAGCTCTACTCACGACTCATCGACCGCCGTCCCGAGATCGATCGGCAGTTCGAGTACTTCGAGGGCAAGCAGCCGCTCGTCTATGCCACGAAGGAGTGGCGGCAGTTCCATGAGGACCGGTACAAGGGCTTCTCGGACAACTGGTGCGGTGTTGTGGGGCGCTCCCCTGTGGATCGCCTCCGCATCGACGGCTTCCGCATCGGCTCCCCGACCGACGTCCTGACCGATGACGAGCAGCAGCTCTGGTCGGACTGGAACGTCAACGACATGGAGGTCCAGTCCTCGCAGGGCTTCCTGACCTCGACGGTCTCGAAGCGTTCTGCGGTGTTGGTGTGGGGCGACGGCGACGGCAACCCGGTAGCGACCTGGGAACACCCCTCGCAGGTGGTCGTCGACTGCGACCCGACGCAACGGATCCGGCGCGCGGCACTCAAGGCGTGGATCGACGACGACACCGAGTACGCGACCCTGTATCTCGCCGATGGCGTGTACAAGTTCGAGCGCCAGGCGACGATGTCGAAGATCCAGCAGGAGCGGTTGATCGAGCGCGGGTTCATCCTTCCGACGAGCTTCACTGGCGGCGGCTCGGGCGGATGGAAGCCCCGCGAGGTGGCGGGCGAGACCTGGCCGCTGTCCAACCCTCTCGGCGAGGTCCCGATCGTCGAGTGGCAGAACCGGCCTCTCCTTGGCGGGCAGCCGATCTCCGACATCGACGGCGTCATCGCCATGCAGGACGCGATCAACGCTCTGTGGGCCTACATGTTCACCGCAGCCGACCACGCTTCGATGTCGGCGCGCGTCGTGCTCGGCGCGGACCCGCCGAAGATCCCCGTGCTCGACGACAAGGGCCAGATCATCGGCTCGAAGCCTGCGAAGCTCGAGGATCTCGCGCAGGGGCGGTTGCTCTTCCTTCCGGCTGCGGGCACGAATGCACGCATCGACCAGTGGGACGCGGCGAAGCTGGACGTGTTCGGCAACGAGATCAACCGGGCGCTCGGCCACATCGCCGGGCAGACCCAGACGCCGGGCCACTACCTGCTGACGAACGAGAAGTTCGCGAACCTCAACGGCGATGCGCTTACGGCTGCCGAGGCGCCGCTGACGACGAAGGTCCAGGACCAGCAGTTGTTCTACAACACCCCCGCGAAGGAGACGATGCGCCTCTTCGCCCTGGTGCGCCAGAACAAGGCACTGGCGGCCCAGATCTCGGCAACGAACGGCCGGCGCTTCGTGCAGTGGAAGGACGCCTCGATCCAGTCGCTCACGCAGCTCTCGGATGCGGCGGCGAAGGACCGCGCTGTGGGCATGTCGCTGCGGACCGTGCTCGAGCGCCGTTACGGCATGACCGAGCCGGAGATCGACCGCGAGATGCAGCGCATCCGGGCCGAACAGTCCGACCCGATCATGCAGGAGATGCTGAACCAGGTGAGGGCGCGTGCCAGCAGCAACGTCCCTGCAAACAGCCAGTAGCCACTACGCCGAGTCCGCGCTTCTCGCCGCCGAGGCCGTCCAGCTCGCCGCCCAGGCCCGGCCGCGCGGCATCGACGCCGTCCTGGCGGTGATCGCCCGCTATCAGGGCATGCAGGCGTTCGCGGCTGAGTTCGCAGTCCAGATGATGCTGGCTGAGCAGGAGGTCAGCGTTCAGGCGGACGCGATGCTCAACGCGCTCGCCTTCACCACGGCCCCTGATGTCGCCACGGCGATGATCGACGCCACCGAGACGGATGCCGAGTTCGAGCTGCTGGTGGAGTCGCTGACGCAGGACGCCGGTCGTTCAGCCGAGTCGGTGGCAACAGCAGTCCGACCGCACATCGTCCACGTCCGCTACCTCACCCCGCCGTCGTGCTCGCGCTGTGTCGCGCTGGCCGGTCGCGTGTACCGCTACAGCGAGGGCTTCCTGCGCCACCCCAACTGCGATTGCGTGATGGTGCCCTGCACGGTGGCCGCACCACTGGAGCCGATCGACCCACTGGCGATGTTCGAGCGCGGCGAGGTGTCCGGGCTGTCGAAGGCTGACGCACAGGCTCTCAGGGACGGCGCCGACTTCGGGCAGATCGTGAACGTTCGTCGCAAGAAAGCCGGGCTGCGGGATGCGGGCGAGGTGCTCGCTCGCGCTGGCCGTCCCACTCCCGCCGGCATCTACCGAATGGCTGGCGATGACCGCGCGAAGGCCGTGGCGTTGCTCAAGCGCTACGGCTACGTGCTCTGAACTTCCCGACACGCAAGGTGTCGGACCGATCACCGCAATGGAGATCCTCATGGCTGACGAAGCCGAAGCAACAACCGAGACCGCCCAGACGTCTGGTGACGGCGAGACCGCGACCGTCGAGGCCACCACGGACACCGGATCTGCAACAGAATCCGCGACCGTCACCGACGGTGAGGCCGCCCTCGGAGACGCGGGCAAGAAGGCCCTCGATGCCATGAAGGCCGACCGCAACAGCGCCCGCGAGGAGGCCCGCAAGGCCCGCGAGGAGGCCGACCAGCTCCGCGCCCAGATCGAGGGCAAGGAGAAGGAGTACGCGGCCGAGCAGGAGAAGCGCGCCATCGAGGCCGAGGCGCTCGACAAGGCCAATCAGCGCATTCTCAAGGCCGAAGTGCGAGCCGCCGCAGCGGGCAAGCTGTCCGACCCTGCCGACGCGCTCCGGTTCATCGACTTGTCCGGCTTCGAGGTCGGCACGGACGGCGAGGTGAACGCCTCGCAGATCGCCTCCGCGATCGATGACCTCATTCAGACCAAGCCCTACCTGGCTGTGCAAGACGGCAAGCGGTTCCAGGGCGACGTGGATGCCGGTACTCGCAAGGAGTCCCGACCCGCGCAACTCAGCGAGCAGGAGGTGAAGCGCCTCTACGCCGAGGGCCGACACGACGAAATCGTCAAGGCCAAGGCCGAGGGACGCCTCGCCGACTACCTCGCTTCCTGAAAACACAACCTCTGAAAGGAGATCGCAATGGCGATCGCAAACTTCAAGCCCGAGGTGTGGTCCGCCGAGCTGCTCGTCGCGCTCCAGAAGTCGCTCGTTTACGCCGCCACTGGCGTCGTAAACCGTGACTACGAGGGTGACATCAGCCAGTACGGCGACACGGTCCACATCGTCAACCTCTCCGACCCGACGATCGGCACCTACACGGCGCACACCGACATCACCATCGAGGATGTCGACGACGCCGAGCAGCTGCTCACGATCACCCAGTCGCCGTACTTCGCCTTCGAGGTCGACGACATCGAGAAGCGGCAGGCACGCGGCAACGTGATGTCCGCCCAGGCCCAGCGCGCCGCCTACCTGCTGCGCGACAAGGCAGACCAGTACGTCGCGGGCCTGATGGCCACCAGCGTCGACGCCGGCAACCTGATCGCCGAGCAGACGCTCGCCACGGCGGCCGCTGCCTACGAGACCCTGGTCGACCTGGGGACGCTGCTCGACGAGTCCAACGTCCCGACCGAGGGCCGGTTCGCGGTCATCACGCCGAAGTTCCACGGCCTGCTGCTCAAGGACCAGCGGTTCGTGGCTGCCGGTGACGCGGCGGGCGCGGTCGTGCGTGCCAACGGCGTCGTCGGCGAGGCGGCCGGGTTCTCGATCCGCAAGAGCAACAACGCTCCCGACGGTCCGGGCGCTGGCGCCGGCAAGCTCGTGATCGCAGGCTCGCAGATGGCGACCACCTACGCCGAGCAGATCAACTCCGTCGAGGCCTTCCGCATGGAGAAGCGCTTCGCGGACGGCGTCAAGGGCCTCCACCTGTACGGCGGCAAGGTCGTTCGCCCGACCGCGCTGGCCGCGGCCGACGTGATCATCTGATGCCTCGCATCAAGGGTCCCAACGGCCTGGCCATCCCGGTCTCGGAGGCCGTCGCTGCCGCGCTGCTGCGCGACAAGGCGTCCGGCTTCGAGCTCGTGGAGGACAAGGCGGCTGCGAAGCCGTCCGAGAAGCCCGTCACCAAGAAGGCGGCTGCGAAGCCGTCCGACGCCTGAGCCGAAGGGAGGTCCGTCGTGGCACTCGACCCGCTCGCAACCTCGGCGGACCTCCCGCTGGCCTGGCGTACCAATCTCGACGCCGACAAGGCACTCGCGATCGCCTCTTCCGCGATCCGTGATGCCGCAGGTTCGGCCATCACCGCCACCACCGGTACGGTCATCGTCAACGGCGGCCGCGCGAACCTGCTGACCCTCCCCGGGCCGGTGCGCGCGGTGACCTCGGTCCTGGTCGACGGCAACGCGGTCACCGACTTCGAGGTGCTTCCGAACGGTCTGTGGCGTCACTGCGGCTGGGGTCATGGCCCCGTGCCGGTGTCGGTCACCTACACGTCGGGGCTGGACGAGGTTCCCCCAGACATCGTCGACCTGTGCGCCCAGCTCGCGGCCACGTGGTTGCAGCACCAGTCCGAGGGCGGCGGGTCGACTGCCGGTCTCGCCTCGGTTGGTCTCGACGACGCGCGCGAGGCGTACACCACCGAGGCTGCCGGGCAGATCAGCCCCGTCTTCATCCCGCAGATCACCCGCGACTGGCTCCGCTCCCGTTTTGGGATGGGCAACGCGGTCGTGGTGGAGACGCTGTGAGGGGCACCGCGCGTCTGGGTGCCATGCGTGCGCGGGCCGAGTCCCTGATGACGCTCACCCTGGCCGCCTACGCGCCCGCGGGTCTCGTCAACGACGAGCCCGCCTTCACGCCGCAGGGCCAGACCTTCGGCAAGGTGCAGGGTGGAGCGGCATCGACCCGCGACACCGTCACCCGCACCATCACGGTGGCCGGAGTGGCCCGCCCGATCATGGAGGGCGGCCTGCACATCCCGATCTCTGCCGACGTCCCGGTCGCAGGCCTGGACCGCGGCAAGGGCTGGGAGTACGAGATCGCCGATATTGGTGAGTTCGATGACCCAGCACTTCTCGGTCGCCGTTACCTCGTGGTCAACGTCCCCGCGAAGTCGTATGCCACTGCTCGGCGGCTTGATGTCGTCGAAGTCCCTTCGCCGTAGGAGGTCACTATGCGTGTGCTTGTCGAATCTGCTGGCCTCGACGGTCTGGCGAAGGACATGGACCGGATCGCGGCCACTGCTCGCAAAGACATGGTCGGCGTCGTCCGTGACGGCATCCGCGTGGGCCGCGACATCGCACGGGCGAACGCGAAGAAGTCCGCCGGTCGCCACGGCAAGCACTACCCGCGCTCGATCACCTCCGAGATGAAGCTCTACGGCGCGCTCGGCCTGATTGCTGGCGAGTACGGGCCCGATCCGGCACTTCCTCAGGGCGGCATGAGCTTCGAGAGCGGTTCGCGCAATCAGAAGCCGCACCTTGACCTGGCTCGCTCTGCGGACATCGTCGGCCCCGCGTTCGCGTCGTCGGTCCGCGAGACCGTGGACGGCTGGTTCTGGTGACCGACCTCGCCGACGAGCAGCCGGTCGCTACTGCAGTGAAGGCGCTGCTGACCTCACTGCTCGCCCCCGTCGCCGCGACTCCCTACGAGTACGACGAGGCCGCCGCCCTGGCCTCACTGCCCGGCCGGTACGTCGAGTGGACGCTCTCGCGTCGCGTCGGAGGAGAGTCCCGGGTGTGTTCCGGCATCGGGACCGTCGGCTGGCGTCTGACCACCCGCGTGGTTGCCCGCTCGTCTGACGGTTGCCGGGTCATGCGGACAGCGATCAACGGAGTCGAGGGATCCGTGATCACCGTGGGCGACCTCGCTTCGACGCCAGTTCAGTTCGAGACCGCCGACGACATCGGCCCCGATGACGCCGGATACGTGTCCGGCATCTCTGCCTGGACCTTCACCCTCTGATTGCTCCCTGCTTGAAGGAGATCCGCCATGCCCGAATACCTGCGCGTCCGCGACCGAGCCACGAAGCACCAGTACTCGATCGTCGCCTCCGCCTTCCGCGAGGACGCCCACGAGCTGCTGGACAAGCCCGCCGCCCACTCGGACGGCACCCCGCTCCCGCCGAAGTACTACGAAGCTCCGGCTGGTCTGTCGAACCCCAACGCCACCCAGCGTGGCTCCGCCGGCCGCAAGGCCACCATCGAGGAAGGGGCCGACTGATGGCCACACCCACCCGCCCCGCGGGCACCAAGGTATTCGGACGCGAGCGAGATGCCTTCGTTCCGGCGATCGCCGATCTGACCGCGCCGAAGCTGACCGAGATCACGGCCGCGTCGGCGATCGACCTGTCGTGCTACTTCTACAACACGACCGCCCGGCCGGACGTGAACCAGAACCGGGTCACGCCGCCTCCGCGCGTGTGTGACACCCAGCAGTTCGAGCGCATGGGTCTGGCGCAGTGGCAGGGCGGTGATCTGCGGTATGCCGTGGACCCGCAGGCTGCCGCGCTCTCGACCGGCAAGAAGGCGCTCGAGGCGCTCCCGGAAGGAACGACCGGCTTCCTCGTGGTCCGCTTCGGCATTGCCGTGGCGACCGACTTCGCGGTCGGGCAGTTCGTGAAGATCTACCCGATCGAGGTCGGCGCCCAGGTCGATCTGCCCGAGGGTGACGGCGAGGCCGCCGAGGCTGCGATCAAGCAGGCCTTCGCGGTGACCGCCCAGCCGACCGGCTACGTCGCGCTCGTCGCCTGATACGTCGGGGCGGCGCGGGGTTCGACAGCCTGCGCCGTCCCGGCTCCATCTCCCTGTCGATTCTGTCGGTCTGTCGAAGGAGACACCTATGCCCGTCATCACCCCCCGCACGGTCGACGTGATCATCTACCAGGGCGAGGATCTGGCGAAGCTGCGCGAGCTGTTCGCGGCCACCGAGGTTGAGGAAGTCAAGGCGCCGGGTCGAGTCGGCGACGACGAGCCGGACAAGGCCCGCGCCAACGCGGAGGCCTACGACGCCTTCGTGGACGAGGCCGCCGAGCGCGCCGTGACGGTGACGCTGCAGCAGGTTGGGCGTCGTCGCTGGCGCGAGGCGCGTGACATGTGCAAGCCGCGCGAGGGCAACGACGCCGACCAGCTTGCCGGGTTCGACATCGACGCGCTCGGCGACATGCTCGTTCCTGAGTCGATCATCGCGCCGGTGATGGCCACGGTGGAGCGAGACACCTTTCTCGACTCGTTGTCGGACGCCGACTGGGACCGGCTCGTCAGCGCACTGATCGGTGTGAACACCGCGCAGGTGTCCGACCCAAAAGCCCTTCCCAACCTCGTCTCCGCACTCGACCAGACGAGAGACGAGAACTCGAAGCCGCCCGAGCGCTTGGGCTGACCCTCACCCAGTTCGACGATCTCCCCGAGGCCGAGCGTGCCCGGCAGTTGGAGCTATGGGACGTCGAGAACTCGATCTGTCCCGACTGCGGCCAGTCGATCGACCTACACGCCGACCCGGACAAGCTCTGGTATCCGCAACGGCTCATCGACTACGCCGCCATGGAACTCGCGGCGGCCCGGGCGATGTACGCCGCGCTCCACGATGATCTGTCCTACCACGACGGGTCGTTCCGGGCGTGGTCGAAGGAGCGCTCCCCGGCGTACCCGTACCACTACGACGACGGCGTGCGGATCGTCCTTGCGGAGACCGACGTGCGGCCGTGGGACCACTTCACGACGGACGTGAACGCGGATCCTAGTTCCCCAGAGTCAGACTGAGGTCGCTCGCATCCGCCTTCTTGAAGGTGTAATCGTCGCGGTTTCCGATAGCGATCGTGTATAGATCGCCGTCACTCGGGATGCTCTTGATGCTGTAGGCGAAATGACAGAGCCAGCCTGCGTCTTGGCGCTCGATCGTCCCGTCACCCAGGGCACCGACTGCAATGCGCTTGCCCTTGTCGTTCTTGATGACGATCTGTGACCCCCTGGCGATGTCGGCATAGCCGCCCTGCCCGAGGCATCGAGCCCCCACGTCGGTCGCCCCCTCGTCACCAAAGGGCAACGTGAGAGTCCCCTTGACCTCAAAGTCACTGCTTCCGCATCCGGCCAGCGCGACAGCCGTCACACAGGCCATGCCAATCCACACCTTCATCCCTGCAGCGTAGGGCCATGCCTGCGCGCTCGTCTCCGATTTGAGGTGACCCGGTGGCCGTTCGTCGTGAGCGCGTGATCTTGGATCTTGAGGGGAACTTCGAGTCGAAGGCGATCCGCGATGCTGCGGCAATCGCGTTACTCAAGCGCGAGATCGATGGCCTTTCGGGCCGCGCAGTCCGTGCGCAGAAGCCCCTCCGTGACACTGAGCGCGACCTGGACAACGTCGGCAAGGCCGCGAAGCGCAACGGCGCCGAAGTCGACCGCATGTCCGGACGGATGCGGATCCTCGCCGACTCACTCGCCGTGTTCGGGCCGGGACTGGTGCCGATCACGGCATCGGTGGTCCCGGCGCTCGCCGGCCTAAGTAACGAGCTGGGCTTCGCTGTCCTTGGCGCCGGGTCCGCGGTCCTCGCCTTCCATGGGCTCGGCGATGCACTCAAGGCAATGTCTGACGCTCGGCTTGATCCGACGAAGGCGCACCTGGAGAAGCTCCGCGAGGAGATGATCAAGCTTGGCCCGGCCGGGGCCGAGTTCGCGCGCCACTTGATGGCGATGCAGCCGACGTTCGATCGCTTGCAGCAGACCGCCCGCGCCGGCCTGTTCCCCGGCATGACCGACGCGCTGGACATGCTCGCGACGCGGACACCTGAGGTCGCGCGCATCATCGGCGTCCTGTCGACGACGATGGGCGATCTTGCTCGCCAGGGGGCGACGGCGCTTGCTGGCCCGGAGTGGGACTCGTTCTTCCGGTCGATTGAGACCGAAGCGAAGCCCGCGTTGGCTGACCTTGGTCGCGCCACCGGCTCGGTCGCGCACGGGCTCGCCGAGATGTGGCAGGCGTTCATCCCGCTGAACAATGACTTCGGCGCAGGTATGGCGAACATGGCCGCCGATTTCGACCGCTGGGCGACCGGCCTGTCGAAGGCAGACGGTTTCAGACACTTCGTCGCCTATCTGCGCGAGAGCGGCCCGCAGGTTCTCGACTTCCTCGGGTCGCTGACCACGATGCTCGTGGACATCGGACGTGCGGCCGCACCGCTTGGCGGCCCCGTCCTCCACTCCCTGACTGCGTTCGCCAACGCGATCTCCGCGATCGCCACCTCAAATCTCGGCACGCCGATCTTCGCCGGTATCGCCGCTCTAACGATCTACAACCGGACCCTGCAGTTGACTCGCAAGCTGCAGGCTCAAGCGTTTGGTCCGGCTGCGTCCGGGGCGATGGGTCGCCTCGGCGGAAACATGCGCAAGGTCGGCAGTGATCTTGGCGTCGTCTACTCGACGATGGCAACTGCCGGCGCTCGCACGACCCGCGAGACCGAGCGAATGCGTGGCGCAATGGGTCGGCTCGGCGTCAGCGCGCTGAAGGGCGGCGCTGCTGTCGGCGGACTAGCGCTCGCTACGTCAGGCGCTGCCGACAGCCTTGGGCTCACGAACACGATCTCGCTCGGCCTTGCCGGAACGATGGCTGGCCCGGTGGGCGCTGGCGTGGGGCTCGCGGTCGGTGCCTTCCTGGACCTTGCCGAGGGCGGCAAGAAGGCCGGCGAAGCTATCTCGTCAATGCGCGACCAGCTGACGGCGGCGACCGAGTCGGGAAACGCAGTGCAGATCGCGTCAACTGCGGACTCGATCATGAACCAGATTCGCGGCAACCCTGCCGCGCTGATAGCCGGTGGTCACGCCGACGCCATGATCAAGCTCTACAAGGCAGCCGCGCAGGCAAAGGTCGAGGTCGAATCGCTCACTGGGGCTGAGGGTCTCGCAGCCGACGCCGCTGGTCGACACGGCGCCGCAGCTCAGCGTGCCGCGCGGTCCATCCTCGCCGAGCGCAATGCCGCGGCCGAGACGGCCGCCAAGTTCATCGTGCTCGGCAAGGACATCAACAACGCCAAGGTCTCACTCGGCGGTTGGCTCCGCCAGATGGAGATTTCGGCGGCAGCCCTCGTTGCCTTCGGCCAGAACGCCGAGAAGGCTGCACGGCGGGGGCTCGCGGACGGCCTGATCAAGGAGCTCGAGAAGGCTGGCCCGGCCGGCGCTCTTCGGATGCGTCAGCTCGCAGACGGCACTCAGGCGGAGATTGCCCGCGCGAACCGTGCGTGGGCAATGGGCCAGGTCGCGATCGAGCGGTATCAGCACAGCGTTGCCGGGACACCTCGCTCTGTGGCGACAACGCTGGAGCTGCGCGCCGCGCAGTTCGAATCGAAGATCGCGCAGATCAAGCGCGAGCTGAACGGGATCCCGCGGTCGATCTCGACGCAGGTCTACGTCAATCGGGTCAACGCTGCTGCCCAGCGCCATGGCAAAGGTGGGCGGGACGGAGACCCGTCGACGCCGTACTCGTTCGGCGGCTTCACGGGCAACTACCCACGCCAGCAGCCGGTCGGCGTTGTTCATGGCGGCGAGTTCGTCTTCGACGCTATCTCCACGGAGCGCGCCGGCGTTGCGAATCTCTATGCGATGCAGCGCAGCCTGCGCGGCTATGCCGGTGGCGGGAGGGTGGATGGGCCGAATCAGACCATCAAGAATCTGATCAACTCGGGTGCGACCGACAGCTATGGCACGAAGACGACGAAGTCGGGCTCGTCCTCGCGGAAGTCCTCGTCTTCCTCGAAGAAGAAGTCCAAGAAGCGCTCCACCGCCTGGAAGCCGGCCGCTGCGCACGCCTTCGATCTGACCGGCGGTATGTCGGCCAAGCAGGTCGACGATGAGTTCTGGCGGCTGGCTCGCACGGTCCGAACTCATGGCGGGCATTTGGGCCGCGAGTTCGCCGCGCTGGAGAAGAAGGCGAAGCGGCTCGAGTCTCGTTGGGATGCCTCGGACAAGGCCCTGCAGCGGGAGATCAAGAAGCGCGACGACCTGGTCAATCAGCAGGATCAGCTCAAGTCGACGGTCGGCGACATGTTGCGCCACAACCCGTTCGACATGGGCAACGTGTGGATGTCGTCCGCTGATCGCACGAAGGCCGGCATGGGTGTCTTCGGGACTCTGCAGGCCGACATCAACAACGCGGGCCGGTTCAGCGATCTGGCGAAGCAACTCGGCTCGAAGGGTCTGCATGGTCAGGCGCTGGCTGCAGTTGAGGGTCAGGGTGTCGATGCGATGGCGATGCTCGCTGGCATGTCGGCGGCGGACATCAAGCGCTTTCAGTCGATGTACGACACCCGTGAGCGCGCGATCGCCGGTGCGCAGAAGACGGCGGGGTTGTCGCTCCAGCCGCTGATCAATGGGCAGGACCGGGTCGTGGCGGAGGCGCAGAAGACGCGCCGTGATCTCGGGAAGCGGATCGAGGCGGTCGAGAAGGCCGTCGAGAAGTCGGCCGGTGTGATCGGCGACCGAGTCACGAGGGGCACCAACAACGCGGCCGCGGGCGGCCACCGGAAGGGGCGCTGATGCTGGACTTCGACGTCAACACCTCGATCATGCGGTTCGGCTCGCTGGAGCTGACCGGCATCTCAAGCGATGGCAAGTACGAGCTGCGCGCACTTGGCGCGGATGCGGGCACGAATCCGACGGTCGCGCCCGAGGTTCGGGTCGCGGAGATGGTCGCAGCGCTTCAGGATGGTGCGCTGGCGATCACGACGGGCCACGACAACGTGGTGTTGCCGGTGGCGGTGCAGGTGCTCGATGGGCCGTTGGCTGATCCGGGCGAGGGCGTGCCGTTGGGTCTGGCGGCGCTGGTCGGTCAGTGCCGTGCGACTTGGGATGAGCGGATCGTTCCGTTTCGGTGGGTGCCGGCGGCGAACTTCGGTCCGCCGTGCGTGTTCAAGGTGACCGCAGCGACGCTGGCGGAGGCGGACTGGGACGACTACAAGGAGTTGTTCCCGGACACTCGGGGCTCGTTGATCCTGCTGCAGTTGACTTGCGCGCCGTTCGCGTTCGCGGACAATTCGGTCACCGAGACGATCGCGGCCCCTACGTCCTCCTCGCCGGTCACGCCGACGGTGACGAGCATCGACACCTGCGGGTCGACGACGAACTGGGCCGGAGGGACCAGCTCGGGCGTGTCCACCACGGTGACGGGCTCCGACGCCGGCGACACCTACGTGATGGGCCAGGTCCCTGGGTCGAGCTATGCCCACTCGCAGTGGATCACGCGATCCAGCCTGTCGCAGAACATGGCCGCAACTCCTTACCTGATGGTCAAGGCTGCGAGCTACGCGACCAACGGCGCCACCGCCGTGCTCTCCTATTCGATCAATGGAACACCGGTGACGCCGATCGCCAGTTCCGGCACGACGGTGTGGCTGCCGTTCTCAGGGACGCTGAACTCTGTCCAGGTAACCGCGGCGTTCGCTTTTGCGCCGCTCGCGGGAACCAACGGCGTCAAGGTCTATGACCTGTCGCGCACCGACATGGTGGCTCCGGGAACCCTGACGCAGCTCGAGGTGGCACGCCAGTTCACGATCCAGGGCTCAGTCCGCACACCTGCCTCGATCGCAGTGAGTGGCGTGAAGCCATCGGACCAGAGCAGCGTGGCGCTCGGCCAGGTGATCGCCTACTCGACCCGAGCGCAGGGGGTTGCGATGCCTCCCCTGCGTCCGACCCGCGTGGATGGCGGTGCCGACTCGACTGACACCACTGCGTACAGCGGGAAGAAGTCGGCGCTCTCGACGACGCACCGCTTCCAGATCCCCGTTTCGGCGATCGCCTCTGCTGGCTACGGGCTCCCGGTCCGGGTGCAGGCGAGCTCGACCGGCGCGAAGACACTCACCTGGACGGCAAAGACCGTGGTGGCCGGGACGACGGTCTCCGATGTGCAGACCGGCACGGTCACGATCAACATCGCCGCGGCGAACACCTGGCAGATGGCGCAGGCTGGGATCATCGCGCTCCCGGCCGGACTTGCCGGATCCGCGGGTGTCGTGGAGATCTCGCTCGCATCATCGACCCTGACGCTCGACAACGGATGGCTGTGCGACCTGGACCACGGACAGCTGTCCATCGTCGACTGCGGCGCGAACACCCGCATGTGGCTGGACGGCCCGACCTTCGATATGCCGGTGCCGACGATCTGGGTCGGCAAGGCAGCGGACCGCTCGGATGCCTACATGCCGGGTGCGTCGATCGTGGCGATGGGCTCGCATGAGGTCGTGGGTGGCGAGGTGGTCAACATCTTCGTGGGCTCGGGCAACCCGGCGGCGATCAGCCTGACGTACACCCCGGCCGGGCTGATTCGCGCGCCGAAGGTCGCCTGATGGCCACCGATCTGGGCCTGTGGGTCAACTCCCGGCCGTTGATGACGGTGGGCGCGTGGGGTGATCTGGCATGGTCGACGCTGGCTGATGGCGGATGCGGGGACCTCTCCTGGTCGATGCAGCTCCCGCTCACCTCGGCGAACCCGCTGCTGCGCATGGGCAGCTATGTCGAAGTACGCGCGGGTGGCTTCCCTCTCGATGCGGGGATCATGGCGCAGCCGGACATCAACACCGATGGCGACGGGCTGCCGACCTGGTCCTTCACCGCGACCGGGCTGGCGAAGACGGCCGCGGGGATGATCTGCTTTGACGGCTCGGGGAACACGACGTCGACGCCGGACACGGCCATCGACGCAGCGATCGCGACCGGGCTCCGCTGGAAGCGTCCGAACTCGATCTCCTCGGCCGCCTTCACCCCGTCTGCGGGCTCGGGTGACCAGACCGACGCGCTGAACAAGCTGACGGACCTGCTCGACGCCTGGGCGCTCTCGCAGTCGCAGCGGTGGGGCGTCGATGCCCTCGGGAACGTCTACGCCGCGGCCGATCCGACGACGCCGTCTTGGTACATGACGCCGAACTCGGGACGCTTCGGGCTCGCCGATGACGACTATGCCTCGGACATCTACGTCCGGTACCTGACCGCGGGCGGCACCTATGCCACCGCGCACGCAGGCGACACGGTCGCGGGCGGCCAGTACGGGATCCGGCAGCAGCCGGTCGATGCGACGTCCTATGGCGTGCTGTCCTCGACGCAGGCCAACGGCCTGGCCGCCGGGGCGCTCGCCGCTGGTGCTGCTCGGCTCGGGTGGACCAACCCCGTTTCTCCGAACCACTGGCAGATCACCACCCCGGGGGGCACTCCGGCGCCGCTGTGGATGATCCGCGGCGGGCAGATGGTCCGCCTCCACGGGGTGGTCAACGAGCAGGGCCAGCCCTTGCCCTACGTCGACTTCGTGATCGGCGAGGCCAACTACAACGCGGCCTCCGATGCGATCACGCTCTCGCCGGTCGGACTCGCCGCCCGGGATCTGACCTCGGTGATCGCCAAGGCTGTGGGGGTGGCGGCATGACATGGGATGGACGCGCTCGAGCGACTGACCCGTTCCCGGGTGATGTCGCCTGGACCAACCTCACCCACGCGGGCACGGCGGGCACCATCAAGTACTGCCGCCGCAACGGCATCAACTTCTTGTGGTGCTCAATGACGATCGCCACGACCAACAACGCGAACACGACGCTTGTCACCGCGGGCAATGGTCTCCCGACTGCGTTCCGGCCGTCGTCGGTGATCACCGACACGGGCATCTTCTCCGGGTTCGCGGCAACCGTGAACATCAACACGGACGGGTCGATCACGGTGTTTCAGAACACGGGCGCCAACCGTGCGACGGTGTTCTTCATGAAGTCGTGGCCGGTGGGCTCGTGATGCACCTGCCGGACTACTACGACGACCTGACCGCCTTCGCTGTTGCTGTCGGCCTGCTCGGTGGCGGCTTGGGCTGGTGGCGCCGAGGTCTGCCGCGGCTTCGGCAGCGTCTCGCCCGTGAGCGCGCGCTCGACGATCTGCTCTTCGGCCGTGCGGCCGTGCCCGCCAACCCGCTGACCGGTGAGCCTGCCCGGCCCGAGTTGAAGCCGCTGGGTGAGCGAGTCGGAACGATCGAGCACCTGCTGGTCGCCAACGGCGGCGAGAACAACCCGCCCACGCTCCCGGACCGTCTTGCGTCCGAGGTCGGCAAGGTCACGAAGCGCCTCGACTCGATCGACGACCGGCTCGGCGAGGGCGACCAGCGGTTTGACTCGATCGAGCACACGCTGCGCGACGTCGTCGGCCACGCCGCCGAAGCATCCACACAGGCGCTCTCGACGATCGAGACGGCCATCTTGGCC
Organism: Nocardioides sp.; assembly: GCA_030145945.1. Taxonomy (GTDB): domain Bacteria; phylum Actinomycetota; class Actinomycetes; order Propionibacteriales; family Nocardioidaceae; genus Nocardioides. Next base: position 30,522 of record JASLDK010000119.1, on the reverse strand, counting down.
CAGCCTCCCGCCGACATCTGACCGATCTCTCCCTGCCCAACAGGAGGCACCCGTGCGCATTGTCACGTGGAACGTCTGCAACACCACTCGCCCGACTACTGTCCGCAAGGGCATCGAGGCGATCACCAAGGCCTACCGCCCGGACGTGATCTGCCTGCAGGAGACGTACAAGCTGTACGGCGCGCTCGCCGGTCTCGGCTATCAGGTGATCCAGTTCGCGCCTCGCAAGGGCGACAGCGAGCGGGCCGAGTGCGCGATCTTGGTGCGCAAGGGCCTCAAGATCAAGCGGGGTTTGGCTGTGCGGATGGCGCGAGCGTGGATCGGCCCCAAGGCGCGGGTTCGGCACGACGGCCGCACCTACCGCTGGACCCGAGTCGTCCTCGACGGGCAGGTCTGGAAGGTCGGGTCGGTGCATCAGCCGTTCGGCCCCGGTCCGCGCAAGGAGTCCCGTGCCGCGATCGTCCGGCTGATCCGCAGGACCAAGGCCGGGCGTCCGACCGTCATCGCGGGCGACTACAACGAGGGCCCCGGGGTAGTCCGCAAGGAGATCGCCATCGCCGCCGCCGCGAACGTCGTCGGCCACGGGATCGACCTCGCGGTCTACCGCAACTGCCAGATCGTCGAGACCGTCACACTGGACAAGTACGGGTCGGACCATCGTGCGGTTGCCTTCGACTTCGCGGCCAAGGCGAAGCCCGCTCCCAAGCCGATGACTCCGGTGATGGGCACCAAGGCCATCGCCGCCGCCGGCGAGCAGTCGCGCAAGGGTCCTGCGTTCGCGGTCGGCATGTGTCTGCAGCGGTGCCGGATGGCCTACGGGATCGGCGCCAAGGCCTCGGATGCGATCGGCGCGTGGAATGCCGCCAAGGGCAAGCGCCGCACGAGCGACCCGAAGGCGATCCCCGCCGGGTGGCCGATCTTCTGGTCGGGAGGCAGCTCGAGCCACGGCCACATTGCCATCAGCGCGGGCAACGGCAAGTGCTGGTCGACCGACATCAAGCGGCGCGGCTACTTCGACCTCGTGGACATCGACACCATCCGCCGCCAGTGGGGGCTCACCCTGCTCGGCTACACCACCGACCTCAACGGCAAGGAGATCTCCTGATGAGCAAGGCCCAGCTCCTTGAGCGGATCGTCGCGCTCGAAGCTCAGGTGCAGATGCTTCAGTCCATTGTCGCCCAGCAGGCTGCCCGGCCTGTCGTCGTACCGGCGCCGGTCGTGCCGTACCCCAGCACCTTCCCGACCGTCACCTGCGCGTCGTCTCTCGTGAGTGAGACCGACCCGCACCTCATGCTCATCAACGCCGAGGAGATCTCCTGATGGACAAGACGCTGCACCACCTCGCCACCACCGCCAAGGCCTACGCCGCCCTGCTCGGCTCGATCGTGACCGCGTTGCTCGGTGTCCTCGGCCCTGACGACCCGGCCGCGCACTGGCTCACCATCGCCGCCGCCGTACTCACCGCCGTGGCGACCTGGGCGATCCCCAACGCCGACCAGTATCAGCCGCAACCGGACGGACCGCAAGACTCGGCAGCCTCATGAGCCGGATGCTGCGGCTGAGCTCGACGAAACAGGTCGGCTGCTGTTCGCACTGTGAACGCAAGTCGAAGCCCTGGAAGAAGTCAGGTCCTCGGGAGCGTCATCAGGCACGGGCTCGAGAGAAGCGCGCATGGCGACAGGACCAGTCGTGACGCCCCGCCGCCTCTGGGTGACCGGCGTCGGCACCCTCGTGCTCGTCAACGGCATCTGCTGGCACAAGTCCACCGACGACCGGCCCCTGACGCTCTGCGCCTCCACTCTGCGGCCCGCGCTCGATGCAGTCCCGGGCTCGCGGTGGCTGCTCGCGGCCGGGCTGGCCGCCTTCCATCGACACCTCCGACCCACCAGTACGACCAACCTCGAAGGAGCATGACCATGGCCGTGACCGCTCACGTCTACCCGAAGTTCCAGGAGTCCGCCATCAAGAAGGGCGTCAACCTGGCTACCGATTCGCTGAAGGTGGCCCTGTTCTCGGCGTACACCTTCGCCAACACTCACGCCACGATGGCCGACGTGAAGGCCGCTGGCACCGAGGCGTCCGGAACCGGCTACACCGCTGGTGGGCAGGCGCTCGCCTCGGTCACGGTCGCCACCTCGGGCAACGTGACCACCTTCGACTGTGCCGACCCGGCATGGACCTCCTCGTCGATCTCGGCTGCCTACGCGGTGTTCTACGACGCGCAGGGAGGCACCGACTCGACGAACATCCCGATCGCGTACTGGGACTTCGGCGGCACCCAGACCAGCGCGTCCGGAACCTTCACCCTGACCATCAACGCCTCCGGTGTCGCCACACTGACCGCCTCCTGACCCATTCCGTCGCTGATCTAGCAGGGGGTGCCCGTGACGACCGATACCTACTCGACCGCGGGCACCTACACATGGACCTGCCCGACCGGCGTCACCTCCGTCACGGTCGAGTGCACGGCAGGCGGCGGAGGCTCGGGCGGCGGCGGTGGCCTCAACCCCGGCGGCGGCGGTGGCGGCGGCGCCGAGTACCGGATCTTTGCCAGCGCGTCAGTGGTGCCGGGAACGAACTATTCGGTCGTCGTAGGCGCGGGTGGCTCGGCAGGCAACGCGGGCAGCACCAATGGCAGCGATGGCGGCGACTCCGTCTTTGCCTCACTCGTCACCGCCAAGGCCGGTAAGGGCGGCGTCCGCGGCGGCCTTGGCGGCGCGGCAGGCGCAGGCGGCACCGGAGGTACTGGCGGGACCGGAACAAGCGGCTCCTCCGGGGGCACCGCGATCAGCGGCGCCACCAACGCAACCGGCGGTGCGGGCGCTGGACCCTACGGCGGCGCCACCAAGGCCAGCAGCGGAGGCGGCGTCGGCCAGACCGGCAATGTCTACGGTGGCGGCGCCTCGGGCGGCAACTCGGGCGCTGGCAACAACGGCGCCGCAGGTGCTCCCGGCATCGTCGTACTGACCTACACCGCAACCTTCCCGGTCACCATCGCCGGACCCGTCGCGACTTCCGCAACGGCAGCAGCCGCAGGCCTTGTCGCCGCCACCCGCACGGCCACCATCGGCGGCCCGGTCGCCACCACGACGACCGCCGCTCCCAACGGGTCCGTGTCGGTGCAACGCTCCGCAGCCGTCGCTGGTGACATCGGCACCACCATTGCTGGCGCTCCCGCAGGCGCCGTGAGCGCCACGCGCAACCCCGCGCTGGCCGGTCCCGTGGCCTCCGCCCTTATCGGTGCCCCTGCCGGGTCAGTGTCAGCAACCGGTGGCGCCACCATCCTCGGCGCAGCAGCAGCCGTGACCGCCCTCGCACTGGCGGGCACGGTGGCCGCCGCCGACAACGTCACCATGACCGGGCCTGCCGCCGTACTCACGGCAGTAGCCCCGGCCGGAACGGTCAACATCTCCACAGCCGTGACCGGACCCGCTGCGACCGGCGCCGCTTCCGCACCGGCGGGCAGCCTCTCGGTCACCCGCAACCCGACGATCAGCGGACCCGCAGCGACAGCCGCCGCTGCCGCATTGGCCGGAACGGTTGTCGTCGGTCATGGCGAAGCAGTCGCAGGCCCACTGCCGACCATCACCACGCTCGCGCTCGCCGGGACGATCACCGCGACCCGAACCGTCGCGGTGCTTGCCCCGGTCGCCACCAGTGCAACGGCCGCTCCTGCCGGGACCGTTACTGCGACCAGCTCGGCGATCGTCACCGGCTCCGCAGCCACGATCACCGCAGATGCTCCCGTGGGCGGCATCTCGGCAGGCGGGTCCATCAGCATCCCCGGTGCCGCCGCGACCGCCACCACCACCGCACCCGCTGGGACCGTGTCCGCGCAACGATCCATCGCGGTCGCCGGACCCGTGGCCCTCACCTTGAGCACTGCTCCCGCGGGCACGGTCACCGCAGCCAGCGCCACCACGATCACCGGCCCTGTCGCCGTGACCACTACGGCCGCACCGGCAGGCAGCGTCGGGGCCGGGGTCAGTGTTGACCTGACCGGCCCTGCCGCCACCACGTCATCCGCAGCGAGCGCCGGTCAGGTCGATACGCAACGCTCGGCCACGATCACCGGCCCTGTCGCAACGACCAGCGTGGTCGCACCGCCCGGGCGGATCGGGAGACCCGCCCCCACCCCGCCCGAGCGCACCCACGTCATCCCCAGCGTCTCCCGGCTCCACGCCGTGCCCGCGAGCTCCCGCACCAACGTCATTCCGCCGACCAGCCGCACGATCGGAGTCCGCCCATGATCAAGCCCGACACCGCCATCGACCCCGACTCCGACCTCGACTACAAGGCCGAATGGACCGCATGGCTCGCCGAAGGGGAGACCATCGCGAACGCGACATGGATCCTCTCGACCAACATCACCGGACACGACGAGAGCCACGACGACACCACGGCCACGATCTGGCTCACGGACGCCGACGCCACCAGCGTCCGAACCGTCACGGCCACATGCCGGATCACCACCAACCAGGGCCGCACCGACGACCGGACCATCACCCTGTTCATACAGGAGCGCTGACCTGACCGTTTGTCGCTAACAAAGAGACACGCCCCCATCGCCATCCCGGCGGTGGGGGCTACTTGTCGTTTGCGGGCCTCACGTGCTCCGCCCGGTGCCACCCCTGGCGCACCTCGACATCGTCGTCCATCCCCGTCCGATACCGCGCCGCCGAGATCACATAGGCCTCCCAGCAGGTCACCCACCGGTGCCGTGTCCACCCACGTGGCGTCCAGGTCGTCGCCGAGGAGCTGGGCCGAGAGCCAGACGCGGAGGGCGGTCACGAGGGGAGCCTACGAGGGGTGTCAGGTGTTGACGGCGTCAACACGTGACCCGGTTCCGGCTCATCCGGAGTGGCCCGAACTGGCCCCTGTTACGCTCAGCGAGCACCGCCACGCTCAATCGGGTCGCGTTCGAATCCCGTTGGGGGTGCGAAGCGGCCTGTTCGCACGCTCCGGATCCCCTCGATTGTGAGTTGGGCACCGGGATGGGTTAGCATTCCGTGGCTCCTGATTGAGGGAGCAGCACCACAGCAGTACACCTGGCCCCGTAGCGCAGTTGGTTAGCGCGCCGCCCTGTCACGGCGGAGGCCGCGGGTTCGAGTCCCGTCGGGGTCGCCAACGGAAGGCCGCCTGATCTGCGGAAACGCAGATCAGGCGGCCTTTCTACGTGGTTGTAAGGCACCGCGCCTCAGGGCGACTCCTACCGACCCCGGCGCGAGTCTCGGCGTGGGTCGGGTAGTTGCCTTCGGTGTCTCGCCCTGTCACCGCGGGTTCGAGTCCCGTCGGGGTCGCCACGAGAAGCGCCTCCAGTCAGCGGAAATGCTGGCCGGAGGCCCTTCTGTCATCAGGGGTCATGTCGGTCGAGGCGAAGGTGCGGGCGGTCTCCCGGCGGATCCTCCTCAAAGCGGTGGGTTACCGGGTATCCCTGCAGCGCGATGAGCGGTCCGTGAGATCGACCAGCTTGCTTGCCCTCGGTGGGCGGATCTCGACGGGCCCGCCGAAATCGCGGTAGTCGATTCCCCAGAACTGGAGGGGAGTGGCTGCGATCACGGACCTGAACTTCGCGAGCTCAGGGACGGTGGAGAGGGGCCGCAGAGCCTCGGTGAGGTCGTGAGGGAAGACGAAGGCACGGGCGAGCCGTCCGGCCTGAAGTTCGAACGAGATCGGAACCCACGACGTGCGGAGCGCCTTCACTTCGGTGTTCGCCAGCTTCTGGAAACCGATGGCGCCGAGTACGTCGTACAACGAGGTCGTGCCGGCTGAGGATTGCCCTTCGGAGCGGTATCGAAGAAAGGCATTGAGCGCTGCCGGGATCCCGAATTGCCGCCCGGCCAAATCCTCCGCCGACATGATGCGACCGGCGGTGTCGACATTGGCCCAACAGTCGGCCCCGAAGACTGACCCCTTGGACGCCACGCGGACATACGACCGGCCGCCCACCATGCGGAACCCGACCTCGACCGCGGAGCCCGGCAACGTTTGTCGGACCACTGATGCCACCTGGGAGGTCGAGAGCTTCCACGAGCCGTGCATCCGCGGTAGGAAGGTCAGGTCGGCTTCTTCGTCGTCCACCGGGCGGTACACGAGAAGCTCGAATCGGCCGGTATCGCTGCGCCTCAGGTCCCTGCGGGCCTGTTCATACTCCGCTGCGGGCAGAGGTGCACCAGAAGATGCGGAGTCGGTCTGGCCGGCTGATGACGACGAAGAGTTCTTCTCGTGCTTGTTCGCGGACTTCCTCGCGCCACTGGCGCATCCTGAGCCGAGAAGGCCGAGAGACAGCATGAGAACGACCAGGCGAGCCAGCCGACCGCGCCACCCTCCGCGGAGGACATGTCGTCCGGAAACCTCGATTCCCACACGCGCACTCTGGCATACGCGATCATCGGGCGCGATCGACCGCCTCAGGTCAGCCGGTGCGGTCGGCGCGCTGGCTCCGGCCGACCGCCAGCGGGCCGCGCCACGGGATCGGTGCGGCGCCGTCGGCCTGGTCGATCACCTGGCCGAAGAACCAGTCCTGGAAGTCGCGGACCTCGGCCGCCGGCCGGACGGTGAGCAGCATCTCCTCGGTGAGGGAGGCGTAGCAGGCGTCGAGGGCCTCGCGGAGCCGGACGAGTGCGCGCGGCGTCGACGGCCGTACGGCGTAGGTCAGGTCGATCGTCTCGACGCCTTCGCCCGCGGCACTCTCGATCTGGTTGAAGCCACTGCCGGCTCTGCGCTGCGTTCCGGCCTCGTCGATGGCGGCTATCGCCGCCCGGGCGATGGGGAAGCGGTGGGGATGCTCGAAGAGGAGCAGGCCGAGCTCGCGGCGCAGCTCGTACTGGTGGCGACGCATCTCGGCGTAGAGCAGGACCGGGAAATTGGTCAGCACGATCGTGATGCCGTCCGCCGGGGTCTCGGCATCGGCATCGTCCGTGCCGCCGTTGTCCAGCACCGGGCTGAGGTCGACCCGGTCGTGCATCTCGACCGAGGGTTCGAACCAGACGACGGTGTGATCACCGGCCGGATCGGGCCGCGTACCCCAGGCCACGGAACTCATCGCGACAAGGGCCAGTCCGCGACCGACGGTCGCCGGGCCCTCCGTGCCCTGCAGCGCCTCGAGCCCCATCGGACGCCAGGAGGGCGCGCCACCGTCGTGTACCTCGATCACCGGGTGCTCGGCATCGCTGGTGACACTCACCGCGACCGGCGGCTGCCCGTGGATGATCGCGTTCGTGACCAGTTCGGAGACTCCGAGCATCGCGCTTGGGACGAGATCCGACCGGCCGAGTTCGCCCAGGATGTCGCGCACCCACGCTCGCGCGACGCGCACCGATGCGGGGCGCGACGGGAGGGGAAGCTGGCGGGTCTTTGGCAACGTAAATCGCTCCTGTGCGGCCGATCGTCACCATAGTGCCCGCTATCGGGCCGATTCACTCGCAATGAATCGGACACAGCATGAATCGGCTACAGCCTGACCCCGAGCAGCGCATTCTCGACGACCTCGGTGAGCGCGGGGTGGATCCAGTACTGGTTGCGCGCCATCTCGGCGGCCGGAAGGTCGAAGCTCATCGCCTGGATGAGGGGCTGGATCAGGGTGGCCGCGTCAGGTCCCAGGATGTGTGCGCCGAGGAGCAGGCCCGTCTCGGTCGAGACGATCACCTTCACGAAGTGACCGCTGTCCTCGAGCGCCCAACCGTAGGCGACGTCGGCGTACCGCTGCGTGGCGGTGACGTACGCCGTACCGGCGGCGATCGCCTCCTGCTCGGTCATCCCGACGGAGGCGACCTGGGGTGAGCTGAAGACCGCGCGCGGGATCGCCCGGTGACGTGAGGCGATCAGGTCGTCGGGGTGGAGCAGGTTGTGCTTGATCACCCGTGCCTCGTGATTGGCGACGTGCTTGAGCTCGATGTGATTGGCGATGTCGCCCAGCGCCCAGACACCGGGCGCGGAGGTGCGCTGGTACTCGTCGACGACGATCACGTCGTCCGCGTCGACCTCGATGCCGGCCGCGGCCACGTCCAGCCGATCCGCATTGGACTCGCGGCCGGTCGCGACGAGCAGGATCTCCGCCTCCACCTCGCTGCCGTCGCCGAGGACCGCCCGTACGCCGGCATCCGTACGACGCACGCTGCTCATCTCGCAGCCGAGCCGGACATCCCACTGCGCAGCCGCGAGCTCGGTGAAGCCCCGGGCGATGTCCGCGTCGAAGTGACGCAGCAAGCGCTCTCCCCGGGCCACCTGCGTGACCCTGGTGCCGTACGCCGAGAAGACGTGCGCGAACTCGGCCGCCACCACACCGCCGCCGAGGATGATCATGCTCTCCGGGAGGGCGACCAGCCGCATCACCGTGTCGCTGGTGTGGAAGTCGACGTCGTGGATCCCGGCGATCTCCGGGATCACCGGCCGGCGGCCGGCCGCGACCACGACCTGGTCGGCGGTGATCGTCTCCTCCGCGCCGTCACGGGTGTGGACGAGGATGGTCCGTTCGCCCACGAACCGCGCGCGGCCGTCGTACACGGTGTGATTGGGCAGGCCCGCCCGCCAGTCGTGCGCCGACGCCGAATTGACGTCGATCCGGCCGAAGATGCGGTCCCGGATCGCGGGCCAGTCGGCGGAGTCGAACGAGGTGTGCACGCCGAGGCGCGGTCCGTCCGCGGCCGCGCGCGCCAGGTCTGCGGGGACCACGAACATCTTGGTCGGGATGCAGCCCACGTTGAGGCAGGTGCCGCCGAAGAAGCGGTCCTCGACGGTGGCGACGCGCAGGTCGTCGTACCGGCGATTGACGATCATGTTGCCGGATCCGGCGCCGATGACGACCAGGTCGAAATGAGTCACCGGACCATAGTGCCCGGAAGCCGCCCGTGAAACTGAGACGGACCGCCCCCGGGATGCGCGGGAGCCCCCGTTTGCGGACAATGGAGTCATGGCGACCAGCAACGCAGTCCCCACGTCTGTCCCCGCTCCGACGACGGCCGAGGCCAACCCGTCCCATCGTCACCGCGTGGTGATCGTCGGCTCCGGCTTCGGTGGGCTCTTCGCCGCCAAGCAGCTCCGCAAGGCGGACGTCGACGTCACGCTGATCTCCAAGACGACCCACCACCTCTTCCAGCCGCTGCTCTACCAAGTGGCGACGGGCATCCTCTCCCAGGGCGAGATCGCGCCCCCGACGCGTGAGGTGCTCTCCCGTCAGCAGAACACCCGTGTCGTGCTCGGCGATGTCACCGACATCGATCTCGAGCACCGCCAGCTGACCTCGCACATCCAGGGGCGCATGTCGACGATCGGCTACGACAGCCTGATCGTGGCCGCGGGCGCCGGGCAGTCGTACTTCGGCAACGACCACTTCGCGAACTTCGCGCCCGGCATGAAGACCATCGACGACGCCCTGGAGCTGCGCGGCCGGATCTTCGGCACCTTCGAGCTGGCCGAGCTGGCCGAGACCGACGCCGGCCGTGATCTCTACATGACCTTCGTGATCGTCGGCGCCGGTCCGACCGGTGTGGAGATGGCCGGCCAGATCGCCGAACTCGCGCAGAACACCCTGCGTCGTGACTACCGGCGCATCGACACCCGCAAGGCGCGGGTGATCCTGCTGGACGCCGCCCCCCAGGTGCTGCCGCCCTTCGGTGCCAAGCTCGGCGAGGTCGCCAAGCGCTCGCTGCAGAAGCGCGGGGTCGAGGTCATCCTCGGCGCGATGGTCACCGACATGGACGAGCGCACCATCACCGTCCAGTTCAAGGACGGCCGTCAAGAGGTCATCAACGCGGCCACGAAGGTGTGGGCGGCCGGCGTACAGGCCAATCCGCTGACGAAGACGCTCGCCGAGCAGACCGGCGCCTCCCTGGACCGTGCCGGTCGCATCGGCGTCAACCCGGACCTCACGCTGCCGGGACACCCCGAGGTCTTCGTGGTCGGCGACATGATCTCGCTCGACAACCTGCCGGGTGTCGCGCAGGTGGCGATCCAGGGTGGCAAGTACGCCGCCAAGGAGATCAACAACCGGGTGCGCGGCAAGGCGCCGCAGGGTGCCTTCACCTATTTCGACAAGGGTTCGATGGCGACGATCTCGCGGTTCAGCGCGGTCGCGTCCGTGGGCAAGGCACGCTTCACCGGCATCGTCGCGTGGCTGATGTGGCTCGCCGTACACCTCGTCTACCTGACCGGCTTCAAGAACCAGATCACCGCGCTCTTCGCGTGGTTCATCACCTTCCTGGGCAATGACCGCTCGGAGCGTACGGCGACCGCGCAGCAGATCTATGCGCGCCGGGCGATCGAGAGACTCGACGGCGGAGTCACGTCGGTGGCGGCCTCCCCCGAGGTGTGGAACAAGATCCGCACCCGCCTCGAGGAGCAGGCGCGTGAGCAGCAGGAGCTCACCGACGAGGGACGCCGCGGCAAGCATTAGAGTCCCTACTCTTTGACGCGCGGGGCCTGCTTCTGGCAACCTGCGTGATCGGCGATGGATCCCGCCTGGCCCTCTGGGCCGAACCGCCACCGGGCTGATGGTTCCTGCTGACATTGGGCGCGCTTGCGCGTCCACGACGAGCAGGAGTGGTGATGAGGGATCGGCGGGAGCTGGCCGCGGTCTTCGCCGGCGGTGCGATCGGTGCCGTGCTGCGTGCCTGGCTCGGCAAGGTACTCGTGACGGACGCGAACGCATGGCCGTGGGCGACCTTCGTCGTGAACATCGTCGCCGCCTTCGCCCTCGGTTGGTTCTCGACGGTGCTGCTGGAGCGGCTGCCGGTCTCGCGTTTCCGGCGGCCCTTCGTCGGCACGGGCATCTGCGGCGGGCTGAGCACCTTCTCCACGATGCAGGTGGAGACGGTCAGGCTCGTTCAGGACGGGTACGCCGTCCTCGCCTGCGCCTATGTGCTCGCCAGCCTCGTCGCGGGTCTGCTCGTCCTCCATCTGGCCACTGCGCTCGCGCGGCGGACGGTGGTGCGCCCATGACCGTGCTGCTCTGGATCGGCGTGATGGCCTGCGGTGGCGTCGGTGCGGTGGCCCGGCTGATCGTCGACGGGGCGATCACGCAGCGCTTCGCCGGCCTGTTGCCCTACGGCACGCTGGTGATCAACCTCAGCGGCGCCTTCGTGCTCGGCGTGCTGGACGGTTGGGCGTTGCCCCCCGACCTCGCCCTGCTCGTGGGGACCGGCGTGATCGGCGCCTACACGACCTTCAGCACCTGGATGTACGAGACGCACCGACTCGTTGAGGGCCGGCAGCATCGCCGGGCGCTGGCGAACATCCTGGTGAGCAGCGCGCTCGGCGTGCTCGTGGCCGCACTCGGACTGTGGATCGGGGGCATGCTCTGATGGACAACTGGAAGATCTCGCACTGGTTCGGGGAACGCGACCGGGTCGCCGGCGGCTTCGTGTCCGACGTACTGCTGGAGCGGATGGCGGCGCGCGGGGTGCCCTCGGCCCTGGTGCTGCGTGCCGCGGGTGGCTTCGGCCCGGCGCGAGTGCTGCGCAGCGACGATCTGCTGACCCTGTCCGAGGACCCGTCGGTGGTCGTGACCGCGATCGACGAGCGGCCCCGGATCGACGACTGGCTCGAGGAGGCGCGGGCGCTGCAGCAGCACGGCATGATCACGGTGGAGCGCTGCCGACCGCTCACCACCGCGGACGCCGGCGCGGGGGAGTGGAAGCTCTCGGTCTTCCTCGGACGCAGTCCGGCCGGGTACGTCGAGGTCTGCCGGATCCTGCGCCAACACGGTGTCGCGGGTGCCTCGGCACTGTTGGGAGTCGACGGTGTCGTCGCCGGCGTACGACGCCGCGCGGGCCTGTGGAGCCGCAACCGTCAGGTCCCCTCGCTGGTCCTCGCGGTGGGTGATCAACGGCGCATCGCGGCGGCCCGGGACGATCTGGCCCGCAGTGTGCCGGAGGCGCGGCTGGTGGTCGAGCGGGTCCGTGTGTGTCGGCGCGACGGCGTCGAGATCTCCCCGCCGGACGGACCGTCGGAGCGCTGGCAACGGCTCACGGCGTACACGTCGGAGGCGCAGCTGCGCGACGGCGTACCGGTGCATCGCGGGATGGTCCGGGCCCTGCGGGGTGCCGGGCTGGCCGGGACGACCGTGCTGCGCGGCCTCTGGGGCTTCCACGGCGACCACGAGCCGCACGGGGACCGGCTCTGGCAGCTGGGCCGCCGGGTGCCGGTGATCACGACGACGGTGGACACTCCCGAGCGCATCGCCCGCGCCTACGAGATCGTCGCCGGGTTCACCGCGGAGCTCGGCCTGGTGACGGTGGAGAACGTGCCGGAGGTCTTCTTCCCGGGCGCCGAGCCGGGATAGTCCACGACGATTTCGGGCTCTTTCGGCTCGTTTGAGCCCGAAATCGTCGTGGACTATCCCCTCAAGGCGGACGAGTGGGCTATTCGAAGCGTTCGGGGGAGGCCTCGTTGCGGGCCAGTTGCTCCCGCGCCCACTTGGGCAGGATGAAGATCCCCTCGGCGCGGACGGTGTCCTCGCCGGCGGCATTGCGCATGACGCCGTGCACGATCGTCTTGACGCCGTCGATGCGCTCGATCCAGGCCTCGGCCGAGCAGTCGCCGAGGGGAGTGCCCTGGACATAGCGCAGGTTGAGGGTGCCGGTCATGCCGGGCGAGCCGCCGGCCGCGGCGGCCTCGCCGAGGATCTGGTCGAGGATCAGCGCGGTGACGCCTCCGTGCACCAGGGTCGGCGGGCCCTCGTAGAGCGCGTTGAGGTGGAAGCTGGCCCAGGCGCGGCCCGACGGGTCCTTCTGGATGTCCAGCGGTACGGCGATCGGGTTGCGCAGGCCGACGACGGCATTGCCGTAGGCGCGAACCGGACCGCCCTCGGCCAGGTGCACGCCGAAGCTGCCGGGGATCTGGCTGGCACGTAGTTCGGCGGTCAGCTCGTCGAGCTTCTCACGGACTCGGTTCGCGACATCGTGGTCGACCGTCGAACGCAGGGATGCTTCGGAGAGGGCGCGCACGCTGTCGGTGAGCGAACCGAAGACCTCCCGCTCGGCCGCGAGCGCAGCCTCGTCGAGCTCAACCACGGGATAGTCGAAGGGTCCTGACATGGTCCGACCCTAGCCGTAGGCAGAGCGCGTTCATGCAGGCCGTTTTGGCTTCGTGACGCAGATCACGAGGGACCTCGTCGAAAGCAGTACGCCGCCGTACGTCGCTGCGCCATACTTGCCGCAGGCCCCGCAGTGACCCGAGACGCTGCGGGGCTCTTCCATGCCCGCAGCCGCCGAGACCTCACTCTGATGTGTGCCCCGTGTCGGGCTCGAACCGACGACCCGCGGATTAAAAGTCCGCTGCTCTGACCAACTGAGCTAACGGGGCGGCACAAAGTCTGCCCTATGCCCCAGGTGTCAGAGGCCGGAGGTCGCGGTCTCGGCCGGGCGATGGCGATTGATCAGTTCGGTGAACTGCTGGGGGCGTACCTGGCTGGACCGGATCACCAGCCGGCTGCCATTGGCCCGGACGATCTCGGCGGTCCAGGAGCGGGCGCGCGGATCATTGCCGAGCTCGATCTCGGTGCGCGGGTTGGTCAGGTCGAAGCGCTCGCTGCTCGGACCCTGGGAGACCTCGAGGGTGCCCTCGGAGATCGTGATGACGCGTGGCGCCCAGCTGATCAGGCCCCACCAGAGTGCGCAGGCGAGGACGATCTCGGAGATCGCCATGATCACAGCGGCGGCGGTGCCCTGCTGGACGGCGTAGAAGACGGCCACGACGGCCAGGACGGCGGTGGCGAGGAAGAGGGCGCCGAGGACCCAGCGGCGCAGGTTGCTGGGGCGGTATTCGACGTACGCCGGGAGGTCGGCGGTCGCGGCGAGGGGAAGTGCCGCGGGCTGGTCGGCCTCGGGGTGTGCCGGCGCGGTTGTCGGCGCGGACTCGGCGACCGCGGTCAGATCGGCGGTGAGGTCGTCGACCGGGGCGGAGGTGGAGGGGGAGGTGGACGTAGAGGGAGCGGCAAGGCTTTCGAAGGGGCTCGGTGCCGGAGCGGTGCTCGACGGGGCCGGCGGTGCGGGCGCTGCAGCCGCGGCGGCCGCCGCAGCGCGGGCGAGCGAGGGGAAGGACCGGTGGCGCGGTGGGCCGAGCGCCTCGGGATCGACCGGCTCGCTCTCGGCATCCTCGGTGCTTCCGGCCTCCTCGGCAGCCGCGTCATTGGCGTCATCGATGGCCAGCGAGGTCCAGAAGGGATCGGGCTTCGCCTCCTGCTCCTTGTGGAACCAAGGTGCCCGGGAGGGCTTGTGGGGGGCCGCGACCGGTGTCGGGTCGGCGGCTTCCTCTTCCGCGGCCGGTGCCTCGGGCTCGACCGCGGTGGGCGCGTCCGGCACCGTGGGCGGCGTCGGGTCCGGTTCGGCCGCACTGCCGCCGTCGGGGCCGTCCTCGCCGTCCGTGTCCTCGCCCTCGTCGGCTGCCTCCGGCTCGTCGGTCTTGTCGCCGGGCGGTACGACGTCACCCTGGTCGCCCTCGACAGCGGAATCGGTCGGCTCGGCTACCGGCTCGGTCGCCGGAGCCGGGTCGGGTTCCGCCGCCGCTCGCTCAGGTTCGTCGTCGTCACTCTCACGATCGGATCGGTCCGGGGACGCCGCGCTCTCGGACTCACGTGCCGCCGGCTGGGCCGGTTCCGCCGCGTCCACGACCGGGGCGGCAGCCGGCGTCACCGGTGCCCCTGCCGGGCTGGCGGGCGTGGTCGGCCGGCGCGCCGCCAGCGGCGCCTCCAGGTCGTAGGTCTCCAGCTCGAGGGGTTCGTCCTCGAAGTCGAAATCGAAGTCGAAGTCATCGGTGCGCGCTGCCGTGCGGGCCACGGGCTGGGTAGGCGCCGCCACGGGCGCCACCGGCTCGGCCGCGACGGGCTCGGGCTCGGCCACGACGGGCTCTGCCGCGACGGGCTCGGGCTCGGGCGCTGCCGTCTCGGGCTCGGGATCAGCGGTGGCGGGGGTGCCCTCGGTCGGGAGGCTCGACGGCTCGTCGGTCTCGCTGGGTTCGCTATCGGTGGCCGGCGCGTCAGCGCTCTCGGCGACCTCGGCGGCGTCAGCCGTGGCGTCGCGGGTCGTGTCGTCCGATGGCGTGTCGCCCGGGTTCGCGTTCTCGGTGCCGGCGGCTGCCTCAGCGGCCGCTGCCTCGTCGGCGGCTGCCTCGACCTCCGCGGGCTCCTCGGCCGCCGCGTCTGCCTCGGCAGGCTCACTGGTGGCCTCGTCGGTGGCCGGGTCGGCTACGGCCACCGTGTCGTCGGCCTGACCCCCGGTTGCGTCGGAGCTGTCCTCGTCGGTGGCGTCGGCCGATTCCTCGTCGGTTCCGTCGGCATCGTCGGTAGCCGCTGCCACCTCGGTCTCGGTCTCGGCGGGGCTCCCGTCGCTGTCCGTGGCCTCCGGCTCGGACTCCGCGGCGACCGGCTCGGTTGAACCGGACTCCGCGACCGGTTCCCCTTCAGCCGAGGAGGTGGCTGCCTCGTCGGTCTCGACCTCGCCCTCAGCTCGGGCCTCGTCCTCGGTGCCGGTGTCGATCGCCTCGTCGGCCGGGGCGGTCGCAGCAGCCGCGTCGGCCGCGTCGGCGGAAACCTCGGTGCCGTCCGCAGCTTCCGCCTCGGTATCGGTGGCGTCCGGAGTGGCATCTGTGGCGTCGTGGGTTGCGTCGACTGCGGCTTCCTCCGCGCCGGTCGCGTCGGTGACCCCCGCGTCCCCGGAGTCGGCGGGAGACGACGTGACGGGACCGTTCGCCTCCAGGTCCCAGCCGACTGCGACCAATTGTTCGTCGGTCCATCCGGCGCCGCGCAGGTCGTCCGTGCTCCAACCGCCCGCAGCAAGATCCGCCGCGGTCCACTCGGCGTCGCCGGACTGCTCGTCCGCCGCGCCCTCGCCGGTGCCGCCCGTTTCGGTGCCCGTTTCGGTAGCCGTTTCGGTAGCCCTTTCGCTACTCGTCTCAGTACCCGCTTCGGCTGTGGGCTCGACGCCCGGCTCAGCGGCCACGGCATCGGCCTCATCGACGGGCACGTCGGTGGTCTCGGCGACGGTGGGCTCGGCGACGGGTTCGCCGGCTGACTCGTCAGCGCTCGTCACGAGGGCTTCGTCGGTGGCCTCCGGGGCAGCGGTACCGGTCCCTTCCTCCGTAGCGGCGGCCTCGGCGGTGGTCTCTTCGGCGGTGGCCTCCTCGCCCGGCGCCTCAGTCGCCACCGGCTCGGCGATCGCCGGCATCTCGCGGGTCTCGTCGGCCGCAGCAAGGCCGGCCACCGGCTCGGCGGCTACTGCTCCCTCGGCGGTTGCGTCAGCGTCGGTCTCGCCAGCGTCGGTCTCGACAGCCGTGGCCTGGTCCGCACCGCGCTGCTTGCGGCGCCGACGGCCGCGCCAGCGCGAGGTCGTCTCCGTCTCCGGGGAGTCGACATCGGGCTCACTCCAGAGCTCGCCCTGGGCCGATTCCGCCGGCGCCTGAGCCACGGCCTCGGTCGCGACGGGCTCGGAAGCCACGGGTTCGGTTGCGACGGGCTCGGAAGCCACGGGTTCGGAAGCCACGGGCTCGGTTGCGACGGGCTCGGCCGTAGGCGTGTATGCCGCCATGGCCTCGACGGGTGCATCGACCGGCGTTTCAACCGGCACCTCGGTCGGCACCTCGGCCGGTGCCTCGACAGTCGTCTCGGCGGCATTCGCGGCACGGGCGGCCGGCGTTGCCGAGGTGTAGCCGGCAAGCAGGTCGGCCGGCGTGCTGAACTGCTGGGCCTCGCCGGCGTCGCCGGTGGTCGGGTCGCTCATCGTGGTCTCCTCGGTGGGATTCGATGCAGGCTCGGTGGGCGGATTGAGAGGGCCCCATTGCGCGGCCTGGAGGTCGGCGTCGTCCCATTCGCCGGTCACCGCGTGGCTGAGGTCCTCGGACCAGTTGGTGGACGCGGCGGGCACGGCTGGGGTGATCGCCTCGGGGGCCGGATCGGCAGCCGGTGCGGCGTCCACGACCGGTGCGGGGTCCGTGGCGGCGGTCTCGGCGACGGCGGGTGCTGTGTCTTCGGTAACGGGGAGGGGCTGCTCGGCCTGAGCCGCCACGGGTGCGGCGTACTCCTCGGGCTCGAACACCTCCTGCCAGGATCCGCCGTCGGGTTCGGCGGCGGTCGGGCTCGGTTCCTCGGCCTGGGCGGCCGGCGCCTCCTCGTTCGTACGACGGGCGAAGGTGCCGCGGCGGCGGGGCTGGAGCGGGACCGGCTCGTCGGCCGCCTGGGCCAGCGTCACCAGCTCGTCGGGCAGCTCCTCGGCCGCCGGAGCAGGTGCTGCGGGCTCGTCGACGGGCGCAGGGGAGGCATCGGCCACGGGAGCCGTGTCGTCGGCGCCACCGAGGGCGTCGCGGGCGATGGCCAGAGGGTCGACCCGGGATTGCTGCGCCGGGCGGCTAGCGGAAGGGGTCTGGCCCGGGGCGTCGTCCATCGCGGACGCCGCGATCGACAGGGGATCCGGCGCGCCTTTGCCTCCGGTGTGCTGACCGGATGAGCCCTCTTCTGGCACCTGCTGTCTCCTCGCCCCCGTCGCACGTCGCGACTCCAACCATTCCACGCTGCGCCCTCCAGCGCCCGTGTGCAACCCACAAGATAGTGCCGATGAGTCGCCCTCGCGTTGACAACGACCAACCCGCGGTGACGTGACGCGACAAAGAGAGGTGTGTACCCGTTGCCTATTGCCGGGCCGATGTTGGTAGCGTTGTCACGGCAGGGTGCAAGTTCCAGCGGTTCCTTTAACGCTGTTGGAGTTTGTGATCCAACGGCGTTCCTCTCTTTGCCCAGGCTTGCGAGGTGGACGTACGTGTCACCGCATCCCTGCCGGGAGTGTCGAAGTGACGCTCCCGCTGCCTGAAAACAAGGAGATACAGAGCAATGGCTCAGGGCACCGTGAAGTGGTTCAACGCCGAGAAGGGCTTCGGCTTCATCGCGCAGGAGAACGGCGGCGACGACGTCTTCGTTCACTACTCGGCCATCCAGACGAACGGCTACAAGTCGCTCGACGAGAACCAGCAGGTCGAGTTCGACGTCACCCAGGGCCCCAAGGGCCCGCAGGCGGAGAATGTTCGCCCTCTCTGACTCGAACAAAACGTCAGGGGTCGCCCGTTTCGGGCGGCCCCTTTCGTCTTTTCCGGGGTCTTCCTGCGCGGAGGGCCTCCGGCGCGGTTTGCTGGGGCGCACAATGGGGTACACCCGTCGTACGACGCCTGGCCTCGGCCGCGGAAAAGAGGGAGCACGCGGCGATGGATCCGCTCGATGTCGACCTGGAAGATGCCGAACTGCTCGGCGAGGTCGAGCTGACCGCTGCCCTGATCGTGGCCGCGAACCAGTCCGAGGAGCACCTCACCGACGAGCAGATCGACGAGATTCTGGGGCTGATCCCACCTCAGAGACAGGTCGACTGACCGATCTCACACCCCGGGAGATTGCGCCCCTGCGGGTAGGTGCGCCTAGGGTGTGACTCGTTCTGATCCTGCACACCAGGAGTTCACTGTGGCGTTGCGCTTCAAACCCGTGGATTCTGCCTTCTACGACCTGCTCGCCGAGTCCGCCAAGCGGCTCGTCGAAGGAGCCGGCCTACTCGCGGAGATGCTCGTCACCGGGTGTGACCGCGAGGACGTCGCTCGCCGCATGCGCGAGGCAGAGCACCACGCCGACGAGACCACGCACGCGATCGTGCACCGGGTCAACAGCACCTTCGTGACCCCCTTCGATCGCGAGGACATCTACTCGCTGGCCTCGCAGCTCGACGACTGCATGGACTTCATGGAGGAAGCGGTCGACCTGACCCTGCTCTATGAGGTCGAGCAGCTGCCGGCCGAGCTCGCCCAGAGCGTCGAGATCATCCAGCGCTGCGCCGAGCTCACCGCCGACGCCATGCCGCGGCTGAAGAGCATGAAGGATCTCGAGGAGTACTGGATCGAGATCAACCGGCTCGAGAATGCCGGCGACAAGTACTACCGCCGTACCGTCGCGAAGCTCTTCAGCGGCCAGTACGACGCCCTCGAGGTTCTCAAGCTGAAGGACATCGTGGATTCGCTCGAGCACGCCATCGATGCTTTCGAGAAGGTGGCCAACATCATCGAGCAGATCCACGTCAAGGAGTCCTGACCGGTGGAGCTCGCGATTGTCATCGCGGTCGTCGTCGTCGCACTCTCCTTCGACTACACCAACGGCTTCCACGACGCGGCGAATGCGATCGCGACCTCCATCTCGACGCGCGCCCTGACGCCGCGGATCGCGCTGACCGTCGCGGCCGTGATGAACTTCGTCGGCGCCCTCCTCGGCCAGGAGGTGGCCCACACGGTCAGTGATGTCATCGACACCAAGGGCTTCGGCGTGAGCGCCGGCCTCGTCGTCGTACTGGCGGGACTCGTCGGTGCCATCACCTGGAACCTGATCACCTGGTACTTCGGCCTGCCCTCCTCGTCCAGCCACGCGCTGATCGGCGGACTGGTCGGCGCCGCGCTCGTCGCCGGCGCGACCGTGCACTGGCAGACCATCATCGACAAGGTCGTCATCCCGATGGTGCTCTCGCCGCTGGTCGGCTTCGTGCTGGCCTTCGGCCTGATGCTTCTCGTGATGTGGATCCTGCGCCGGCGCAATCCGCACCGCGTCCAGCGCGGCTTCCGGCTCGCTCAGACGGTCTCCGCCTCCGCCCTCGCCCTCGGGCACGGGCTCCAGGACGCCCAGAAGACGATGGGCGTCATCTTCCTGGCGCTGGTCACCAGCGGGCACGCCAAGGACACTGACCGGCTCCCGCTGTGGGTGGTCATCTGCGCCGCCTCGGCGATCTCCCTCGGCACCTATTCGGGCGGCTGGCGGATCATGCGCACCCTCGGCCGCCGGATCATCCACGTCGACCCCGCGCGCGGTTTCACCGCGGAGATGGTTGGTGCCGGCGTGCTCTACACGGTGGCCTACTTCTTCAAGGCCCCGATCTCGACCACCCACGTGATCACCTCGGCGATCATGGGCGCGGGGGCGACCAAGCGCTTCTCCGCCGTACGGTGGGGGATGGCGGGCAACATCCTCTCCGCCTGGGTGCTCACCTTCCCCGCGGCCGGTTCCGCGGCGGCGTTGGTCTTCGTGGTCCTGAAGTACGTCCTGCAGTTGCCGTAGGGCGGACCGGCCTTCGGCCAACTCGGGATAGTCCATGACGTTTCCGGGCTATAGGGACGCGATTTAGCCCGGAAACGTCATGGACTATCCCGCGAGCACCGACCCTCAGGCAGCGCGGAGACGATGGGCGAGCCACCGTGTCCGCTGTTCGTCGGTGAGAGCGCGACGGAGCGCGACGGTGTGGGTCGGCCGCCACCAGGCAGGTTGCTCGATGGTCCACGCTCGCTCCGTCGTACGACGCAATGCGCGGCCGCGTGCCTCACGGATCCGTCGTCGGACGGATTGTTCCTCGCGCAGGTGCCGGCTGACGAAGACCAAGGTCTCGATCCCATGGTGGCTGAACAGCGCATCCCGATCGAGGTCGGAGGCGCGGCGAGAGCCCTCCAGATGGAGCCGCCCGTCGTACTCGACCGCCAGGCCGGCAGTCGGGTCGAACAGATCAGGCGTCCCGATGTGGTGACCGTCGAGATCGAAGACCGGGCAATTGGTCAACGGGTCGGGAAGCTCCTCGGCCTGGCGCCAGATCAGCCGGAGCAGCGTCTCGGGTGGCGACCACGCGTTCTCGTCGGCGAGGAGAAGTGCATCGCGACACTGCGGGATCCCGGTCCAGCCGGGGTGTGCCAGCGCGAACTCAGTCATCTCCTCGATGGACACGAGGTCGGAATAGGCGGCCATGTCCAGTACGACGACCGCGTCCGCGAGCGACCGTGCATAGCGCATCTCGAAGCAGGCGGCCCTGACGAGAGTGGTTGTCACGATCCCGTCGAACTCGATCAGGTCGGCGGGGCCGAGTCGCTCGGTAGTGACCACGAAACCGGGCTGGCTCCTGATGGACCTCATCCCCGTGGCGAGGTCGACGGGCCGCAGCTCGCCATGGTGAGTGATGCCGTCGAACCAGGCACCTCCTGCCCATCGCAAGGCGCCCCAACCGGTCACGCCACCAAACGGAGGCAGCACGGTCGCCGCCTCGAGGATTCGTTGCTCAGGGACGGTCCCGTCCACATCCGACGGCACGTACAGGCCGCGCGAGGTGCGCCGCCACTGCTTGCTGAGGGCGGTATCGGGTGTTGGTCCGCGGAGGCCGGTGCGATCGGTTCGTACCGGCATCGTCAACCACGGCCGCTCGGGGTGCGGCACCCGGATCGCTGGTTGTGGTCGTGGCATTGGACCATCTTGCGCGCATCCCTCGAGATCGTGCCGGCTGAATCCACAGGGCCGGGAGCAGCCGTCGAATCGGGATAGTCCACGACGAAATCGGGCTAATGGGCCGCGATTTAGCCCGGAAACGTCATGGACTATCCCGACCAGCCGGAAGAAGACGGGAGCGTCAGCGGAGCTTGCGCCAGCTGTAGCCCAGGAGCGAGAGGGCGACGGCGGCGGAGAAGAGGATCGTGGCGCCGGTGGTCCAGCCGCCGACGAGCCACCATCGTTCGTCGATCGGCCACCAGCTGGGTGCGTCGGGGCGGATTCCCCAGAAGACGCCGGCCGCGACGAGGGCGGTCACTCCGCCCAGGGAGATCAGCAGCCGGGGGATGGTCCGGACGCCCTCGGCCGCCGTACGGAGAGCCTGTTCGCGTACCGGCTCGACCCGGCGGGCGGCCCATTCGTACTGCTCGGCCAGGATCGCCAGGCCGGCGAAGAGCAGCAACAGGCCGGGGCCGGGCAGCACCAGTGCCGCGATGCCCAGTACGACGAGCACCCAGCCGATGCATTCGAGAATCAGTCGCCGTGTGGCCGCACGCATCCCCATGGAGAAAGACTGTCAGCAAGCCGGCCCTGACCCCAAGCGCGGCAGCCTTGCGGAGCGGAAACCGCCACGGTCGGTGAGCCGTCGACGCTCCAGAGCGCAGCCATGCTCGCGCCCTTCGGCTCAGCCGAAACGACCGGAGATGTAGGCCTCGGTGGCCGGCTCGTCCGGGACGCTGAAGATCTTCTTCGTCGGGTTCATCTCGATCAGCTTGCCGGGGCGGCCGGCGCCCGCGAGGTTGAAGAAGGCGGTGTCCTCGGAGACGCGCGCGGCCTGCTGCATGTTGTGGGTGACGATCACGATCGTGTACTCGTCCTTCAACGAGTGGATCAGGTCCTCCACGGCCGAGGTCGAGATCGGGTCGAGCGCCGAGCAGGGCTCGTCCATCAGCAGGATCTCCGGCTCGACGGCGATGGCGCGCGCGATGCACAGACGCTGCTGCTGACCACCGGAGAGACCCATGCCGGGCTTGCCGAGCCGGTCCTTGACCTCGTTCCACAGGTTCGCGCCCGTCAGGGACTTCTCCACGACGTCGTCGGCCTGGGACTTCTTGAGCCGCTTGTTGTTCAGGCGCAGGCCGGCGAGGACGTTCTCGTAGATCGACATCGTCGGGAAGGGGTTGGGGCGCTGGAAGACCATCCCGATGGTCCGGCGTACCTCCACCGGGTCGATGGCGGGGTCGTAGAGCGACTGCCCGTCGACGAGGACCTTGCCCTCGACGTGCGCGCCCGGAATGACCTCGTGCATGCGATTCAGCGAACGCAGGAAGGTGGACTTGCCGCAGCCCGACGGACCGATCAGCGCGGTCACCGAGCGCGCCGGGATCGTCATGTTGACGTCCTCGACGGCGAGGAAGTCGCCGTAGTAGATGTTCAGGTTCGAGACGTCGATGCTCTTGGCCATTTCAGTGTCCCTTCTTGGGGGCGAAGACCCGGCCGAGTACCCGGGCCAGCAGGTTCAGCACCAACACGATGATGATCAGCACGAGGGCCGCGCCCCAGGCCATGTTGATGCGCACATCCGGGTTGAGTCCAGGCTGCGTGAAGCTGTAGTAGATGAAGACCGGCAGGCTCGACATCTGGCCGCCGAAGATGTTGGTGTTCACCGAGTCGGTGGCGCCGCAGATGATCAGCAGCGGCGCGGTCTCGCCGATGACCCGGGCGATGGCCAGGGTGACGCCGGTGATGATGCCGGAGAGCGCGGTGGGCAGGACGACCTTCACGATCGTCTTCCACTTCGGCACACCGAGTGCGTACGACGCCTCGCGCAGCTCGTGCGGCACCAGCTTGAGCATCTCCTCGGCCGACCGGACCACGATCGGGACCATCAGCACGGAGAGTGCGACACCGCCTCCGAAGCCGTTTTGTGTTCCGGGGCCGAAGACCAGGCCGAAGAGGGCGTAGACGAAGAGGCCGGCGACGATGGACGGGATGCCGGTCATGACGTCGACCAGGAATCGCAGCGAGCGGGCCAGCCGCGAGTTGCCGCCGTACTCGACGAGATAGATGGCGCTGAGCAGGCCGACCGGGACCGAGATGATGGCAGCGGTGAGCGTGATCAGCACCGTGCCGAGGATCGCGTGGTAGATGCCACCGGGTACGCCGACCACGTTGCGCATCGACCAGGTGAGGAATTTGCCGTTGAGCTGGGGAGCGCCGTGGCTGGTGACCTGCCACAGCATCGAGATCAACGGGATCAGGGCGATCGCGAGCGCGCCCCAGATCAGCGAGGTGACGAGCCGGTCGGTGGCCGCGCGACGGTTCTCGACCACCCGCGACCACGCCGGAAGCGCGACCAGGTAGAAGATCGCCGCGATGATGACACCGGCGGCGATGCCGCCGCCCGCGACGAGAGCGATCAGTGCTCCGGCGGCGATCGCGACCACGGCCACCAGCAGCGGTGCCCAGCGGGGCAGCCGGGGCCGGCGCAGGTCCGCGATGGTGGCCGTCTCGGCGACGAGGGTCTGCGACATCACTTGCTCCTGGTGGTGTCGTAGCGGCCGACGATGGCCCGTGCGGCGAAGTTGACCGCGAAGGTGATCACGAAGAGCATCAGGCCGCTGAAGATCAGGGCATTGATCTTGACGCCCGTCGCGTCGGAGAAGGTGAGCGCGATGTTGGCCGCGATCGTCGACGGGTTCGTGGGCGAGATGAGGTTGAACCTCACCACGCCGCTGGCGGACAACACCATGGCGACCGCCATGGTCTCGCCGAGGGCGCGGCCCAGGCCCAGCATGGCGGCCGAGACGATGCCGGAGCGCGCGTAGGGCAGGACCGCGAGGCGGACGACCTCCCAGCGCGTCGCGCCGAGCGCGAGGGCGGCCTCCTGGTTGAGGCGCGGGGTCTGGGAGAAGATCTCGCGGGAGATCGCGGTGACGATCGGCAGCACCATGACCGCCAGCACGATGGCGGCGGTCAGGATGGTGCGTCCGGTGGTCGAGGCGGGGCCCTTGAAGAGCGGGATCCAGCCGAGGTGCGCGGCGAGCCAGTTGTAGATGGGCACCAGCCGCGGGCCGAAGAAGGTGATGCCCCAGAGGCCGTAGACGACGGAGGGCACGGCGGCGAGCAGGTCGACGACGTACCCGACGACGAGGGCGACGCGCGGGGGCGCATAGTGCGAGATCGCGAGCGCCACGCCCAGCGCGAGCGGTACGGCGATCAGCAGGGCGATCACGGCCGCGAGGAGCGTGCCGAAGATCAGCGGCCACACGTAGCCGAGGATGTTGGAGTGACCGTTGAGGTCGGCGGCCTTGGCGCCGAGCGCGGGCGCACCCTGGATGCTCAGGAAGACGGCCACGCCGGCCAGTGCCAGCACGATCAGGAGGCCGGCGCCGCGACTGAGGTTGGCGAAGACCAGGTCACCCAAGCGGCGCTTGGGTGACCCGGTCTCTACCGAGGAGGTGGTCACTGGTCAGTGACTCACTTCGCGGCGATCGTGTCGATGATCGCGGCGGCCTTGCTCTGCAGCGAGGCCGGCAGCGGCGCCGAGCCGGCGGTCGTCGCGGCGGCCTGCTGGCCGGCGGTCGACACGATGTAGCTCAGGAAGCCCTTGACCTCGTCGGCCTTCGCCTTGTCGTACGTCGGGCAGGCGATCAGGTACGAGGTGAGCATCACCGGGTAGGCGCCCGCGGTGGTGGTCTTGCGGTCCACCTTGATGGCCAGGTCGCCCTGGGTGCGGGAGGTGTCGATCGGCGAGGCCTCGAGTGCCTTGGCGGCACCCTCGGCGGACGGCGCCACGAAGGCGTTGCCGACCTTGACCGAGACCTTGCTGAAGCCGGCAGCCTGGCTGTCGTCGATGTAGCCGATGGCGCCGGCGCCCTGCTTGACGGCGTTCACGACACCGGAGGTGCCGGTCGCACCCTCGCCCGACTGGATCGGCCACACCTTGTCGGCGGGGTACTTCCAGTCGGTGGCCGCGGCCTGGGCGAGGTAGTCGGTGAAGTTCTTGGTGGTACCCGACTCGTCGGAGCGGTGCACCGGCGCGATCTTGGTCGAGGGCAGCTTCACGCCGGCGTTGAGCGCGGTGATCGCCTTGTCGTTCCAGGTGGTGATCTTGCCGTCGAAGATCTGCGCGATGGTGGCCGCGTCGAGCTTCAGCGACTTCACGCCGGGAACGTTGAAGACGATGGCGATCGGGCTGACGTAGTCGGGAACCTCGAGCGCGTCGGCGCCACAGCGCTTCTTGGCCGCGTCGACCTCTCCCTTGGTGGGGTCGAGGGCGGCGTCCGAACCGGCGAAGTCGATCGCACCGGCGTTGAACTGCTCGACACCGGCACCCGAACCCGAGGGGTCGTAGTTGATGGTGATCCCGCTGTGGTCCTTCTGGTAGGCGGCACGCCATGCGGTCATGGCGGCGTCCTGGGCGCTGGAACCCGCGCCCTTGAGGGTGTTGCTCGACGAGCCACCGCTCTCGTTGCCGGCGCCGCAGGCGCTCAGGCTGATTCCGAGGACCAGGGCGGCAACACCCGGGAGTGCGATCCGACGCACGGAAGTGCTGTTCACTTCATTCTCCTGTGTTTTCTGGACGATTCGTTGCCGAAGTTAGGCAGTCGAGGTGTCCCGATAGACCCAGCAAGGTGAACGGAGGGTGAATGGTGGGCGCCCAATAGGCCTCGCCGGAGCGGCGGTGAGAGGGCGATCACATGAACGGCGCCCGTATCCACGCGTGTCGGGATAGTCCACGACGAAATCGGGCTGAAGAGCCGCGATTTACCCCGGAAACGTCGTGGACTATCCGTCCACGTGGTTGATGAGGTGGCGTTCGGTCGCGACCACGCGGCCCTTCCGGTGGTGGCAGACGACCGCCTCACCGGGCGCGAGGGGCTCCTCGGTGATGCCGAGCAGCTCCAGAACGGCGGGCAGGACCGGCCGATGGGTGCAGAGCGCGGCGGAGAGCCGTCCGCCGAGGAGCTCGCCGACGAGCGGCCGGAAGGCGGCCGGGTCGAAGTCCTCCTCGCTCAATGCGGCGACCGCCTCGATCTCCAGCCGGCGACCGGCGGACGTGGGGGCGAGGGTCTGCACGCAGCGAGTGCTCGGGGAGGAGACCAGCCGCCCGACGCCGTACGCCGCGAGGACCGGATCGAGCGCCGCCGCCTGGGCCTCGCCGTACGACGTGAGCGGGCGGAGCGGATCGGGATCGGTCCAGGTCCTGCGGGGCTGCGCCTCCGCATGCCGTACGACGACC
Organism: Nocardioides sp.; assembly: GCA_030145945.1. GTDB lineage: Bacteria > Actinomycetota > Actinomycetes > Propionibacteriales > Nocardioidaceae > Nocardioides. Next base: position 4,030 of record JASLDK010000119.1, on the reverse strand, counting down.
AGCGCGCTGGTCCGCTTCGGGTGTTCCGCGAAGGTGCTCAGCAGCTGGATGTCGTCGAGATAGCTGAGCCGCGAAGCGGCCTCCTCGCGCGGCACCCATCGGACGGCGTCGATCTCTTTGTTGGCGATCCACCCCGACACGTCGTCGTCGCCGCGCACCCGGCCCGACCAGTAGTGCACGGTCTTGGCCCGGCCGCCGGCGACGGCGTACAGCTGGGGCGGCAAGGGCCGGCCCAGCACGACCTGGAGACCGGTCTCCTCCGCCACCTCGCGGACCGCGGTCGCGGTGACGTGCTCGCCGGGATCCTGCTTGCCCTTGGGGAAGGACCAGTCGTCGTACTTGGGGCGATGCACGAGGAGGACCTCGCTGCCCGAACGTCGGGTGACCACGGCTCCGGCGGCGATCACGCCAGCTCTGTCGGGCATGGCAGTAGTGTCACACCGAACCGGGCGGCCCAGGAAGCGGGCCGGGAAGCGGCTCGGGAAGGTCCAGGAAGAGGAGACCATGGTGCGCAGGCGATCCCTGATCGGACTCGTCGTCATCGCCCTCGTGGCCGGTGGTGCGGCAGTGGTGGTCTGGCTCCGCGGTGGCAGCGGCACCGGCCTCCAGCAGGCCGTCGACATGGTGCCGGCCTCCTCGAAGCGCGTCGCCTTCACCGACTGGGCCAAGGTGCGCTCCGAGCTCGGCGTGAAGTCGATCGACTCGACGCCCGATGAGCTCTCGAACTGGCTCGACCGGGCCTACAACCGCGACTACTCCTCCACCTCGAGCATGTCCGACGACGCCGTCGGCATCGACAAGGCCTTCGGCTTCTCGCCGGCCAACGCGGCGTGGGAGGCCTACGCACAGGCCGACGCGGGATCGGCGATGGTGTTGCGGATGGATGACGGGGTCAGCTTCGGGCACCTCGCCGACGAGCTCACCTCCGCCGGCTTCACGAAGCCGAAGTCCTCGACCGGGGTCTGGAAGGGCGGCGCCGACCTGCTGGCCACGATCGACCCGGAGATCTCGCCGGAGCTGCAGTACGTCGTACTCCTGGCTGATCAGCACACCGTGGTGACCTCGGACAATGCCGGCTATGCGGCCGCGGCAGCCGATGTGGTGCGCGGTAAGGCCTCCTCGCTGGGCGATGCGAACGGTACGTCGAAGGATCTGGCCGGGCAGGTCGCCGAGCCCGTGTCGGCGGTGTTGTGGGCGCGCGACTATGCCTGCTCCGATCTGGCGATGGCCCAGGCCTCGACCTCGGCGCAGCGTCAGGCGCAGCAGCTGATCAGCGCCGCCGGCAAGACCAGTGCCCTCTCCGGGCTGCTGATGGCGATGTCCGGCTCGCGGCAGCTCGACGTGGTGGAGGCATTCGACTCCAGTGGCCAGGCGAAGGCCAACCTCCGGCCGCGCGCGAAGCTCGCGGTCGGGCCCGCGGTCGGCCGGGGATCGGACAACTTCGCCACGGACTTCAAGCTGACCGGCTCCCGGACGAAGGGCGCCTCCGTCGTACTCACGCTGGTGCCGCGGGACCCGGCACAGTTCGTCATCTCCGCTCTGTACGACGGCCCGCTGATCTTCGCGACCTGCTGAGGATCAGGCTCCGGCGCTCTCGAGCATCCCGGCCAGGGTGCGGTCGAAGCGCTCGCCGATCCGCGCCCGCATCTCGGGCAAGACCCGGGCATCGTCGGTGGCGAAGTGCTCCACCAGCCGGCCGCCGTAGCCCATCCCGCTGCTGAGCGCGATGTGATTGGGCGAGGGCGCCAGGTGGCCGTTGATCCAACGCACCCACGACGGATCACTGCCCCGGTCGACGACGCCCATGTTGGTCGAGCTGAAGGCGGGGGGCGCGGCGGCGATCGCCTCGGCCATCGCCGCCGCACCCGCTTCCAGGTCGGTGACCTGGGCGACGCGAGCCAGCTGCAGGAAGAGCGCACCGAGACCGTCGGCCATCGACTCGCGGGTGCGCTGCCGGATCGTCCGGGCCAGTTCCCAGGGTCGTTCGGGATCGACGCGATAGCTGTTGACGATCACGCCGACGTTGAGGCCGGCGGCATCGAGGTTCGCGGCGTCCGGATCGCGCAGGTCGACCGAGGTGGTCAGGTCGAGGACGCCGGTCGGCGCCTCGGAGAGCTCGGCCGCGGTCGCGGCGAGCCAGGCGGCACTGATCGAGGCGAGCACGCCGGCCGACTCCGCACGGGCGGCCGCGACGAGTCGTTCGGAGATGCCCTCGGGGAGCTGCACCTGGCGCATCCGGGTACGACGCGGAGTGCCCGCGTCGGGCCACTGTGCGGGGAGGGGGGCGGCCAGCTCGGTGCGTCGCTCGCGCAACTGGCGGAGCAGCGCGATCCGGGCGCGGCTGTCCGACTCCCACGGGTAGCTGCGCCCCGGCGCCGGCGCGGGTACGCCGTCGAAGGCCGGCACGGGCTGACCGTCGAGGGTGCGGAGGAAGGCCTGCAGTTCGGCCACGCCGGTACGGCCGTCCAGGATCGAGTGGTGCGCGACGATCAGCACCCGCGACGTGCCGGTCGCCGGGCTGGCGTAGTAGCGGCAGCGCATCGGCACGTCGACGCCGTACGCGATGTCGGCCTCCTCCGAGAGCGCCTGGTCCCAGCGCTCCGGCTCCAGCTCGACGGCCGCGAACTCGGTGGCTCGTCCGGCCGTGTCGGCGAGGGTCAGCCGGTCCGTGGCGACCAGGCGCGGGATGCTGCGCTCGGCGCAGTAGCGGCGCCAGGTCTCGGCGACGAGGTCCGCGTCGAGGCAGATGTCCAGCTCGGCGAGGATGAGGACATTCATCGGCCAGGTCGCATCGACCAGTGCGAAGTACTTCTCCGACGGCGTCATCGGACGTTCGGACACCTTGGACGCTCCGGGATCGCAGGGGTGGGCAGCAGGTCGCAGTTTAGAGGTGCCGCGGGACCTGGTGGGTGCCGTCCGTATTCGGCGATCCGTGCAGTGCGTCACCTCGATCGCGCATAGCCTGTATCCCGCGCCGTCGTTGGAGAGTTCTCGACGGCCCCTGATGAGAGGAACTGGCATGGCAGCGGACGCCGCACAGGTGCGCGGAGTGATCGTCGACTTCCTGGGTCGCGTGGGCAAGGGGGCCGACGAGCTCGCCGACGCCACCGGTCTCTACGGCGACGGCCTCGAGCTCGACTCCCTGGAGGCGGCGGAGCTCTCGGCCATGCTCGAGGACACCTTCGGGACCGACCCCTTCTCCAGCGCCGAGCAGCTGCCGGAGACCGTCGGTGACGTCATCGCCTTCTACGAGGTCCCCGCGACCGCATGATCGACCTGCTCGCACGGGCAGCGACCGAGAGCCCCGACCGGATTGCTGTTCGCACGAGTGAAGGCGAACGCACCTACGCGGAGCTCCTCGACGATGCCCGGCGGGTGGCCGCCACCCTCGACGAGCGCGGACTGCGCCGCTTCGCGGTGGTGGAGCACGACGCCGCGCTGATCCTGGCGATCCTGGCCGGTGCGGCGCTCGTCGGAGCAGAGGCCTGCCAGTACCCGCCGGACATCGACGCGGGTCAGTTCCACGAGCAGGCGCAAGGGCTCGGCCACGACCAGCTGGTCACGCGTCGTACCGATCTCGCGGGTGCGACCGTGCACGACTCCGCGGGACTCATCGGAGCCACGACGTACGACGGGAGCCCGGGGGATGCGCAGCCGCTGCTGATCCGCACCACCGGGACCACCGGCGTACCGAAGGGCGCCCGCCACGACTGGCGGATCCTGGGCCGCACCGTCTCCGGTCGTACGGCGGCCGCCGACGAAGGCTGGCTGCTCGCCTATGGTCCGCAGCAGTTCGCCGGCATCCAGGTGCTGCTCCACGTCGTCGCCGTGCAGGCGACGCTGGTCGCGCCCTTCCCGCGTCAGCCGCGCGACGGACTCGACGCGATCGCCACCGGGGGAGTCACCTCGGTCAGCGCGACCCCGACGTACTGGCGCTTCCTGCTCAGCGAGGCGCGTGCCCGCGGTGTCGAGCTGGGTGGCCTGCGCCAGATCACCCTGGGCGGTGAGGCGGCACCGCCCGACCTGCTCG
>JASLDK010000225.1 GCA_030145945.1 Nocardioides sp. | reverse complement strand
CGTCGTCGTCGGCCTCCACCCAATACGCCAGCGCACTGCCGAGGTCCATCAACGGGTCCCCGACCGTGGCGAGCTCCCAGTCGAGCAGGCCGATGATCCTCGTCGGGTCATCGGGATCGAGCACCATGTTGTCGAAGCGGTAGTCGTTGTGGATCATCCGCTGACCGACGTCGTGGGGCTGGTGCTGCGTCAGCCAGCCGGTGATGTCGGACCAGTCGCCGGTGTCGTCGGTGCGCGCGGCATCGAGACGGGCGATCCAGCCGCTGACCTGCCGGGCGACGTACCCCTCGCCCTTGTTGAGGACCGCGAGTCCGGGGACCGCGGCGACGTCGACCGCATGCAGGGCGACGAGGGTGTCGACGGCGGCACTGCACAGCGTCCCGGCCTGCTCCGGCGTCATCGGGAACCCGAAGTCGCGCCGCGGGATCAGCCCGTCGAGCCGCTCCATCACATAGAGCTCGCCGTCGATCGGGCTGTCCTCGGCTGTGCAGTACGCCGCCATCGCCGGCACCTGGTCGAAGACCGGCTTGAGCGCCTCCTGGATGCGGAACTCCCGCCCCATGTCGTGGGCGCCCTTGGCCTTGGTCCCCACCGGCGGTCGGCGCAGGATCAGCTCGGCCCCGTCCTGCAGGCGCAGGAGATAGGTCAGGTTGGACGCACCGCCCGGGAACTGGCGGACCTCGACGATCGGACCGCGCCCCAACCACGCCTCCACGGCGGGGACGTCGAAGGCGTCCTCCGCGCGGACCGGTCGCGACCCGTCCGCGCGCTCCCCGCTCACTCGGCCGCCGCCTCGAGCTTGCGGGCCTGCGCCCGCATCACGGCGTCGTACGACGTCCGGTCGGTCTGCTTCAACTGCCAGGCCGTGCGAGCGGCATCGTCGGGGATGATCAACTCGGTCCCGGCGTCGAGGGCGTCGAGCACTGCGGTCGCGATGTCGTCGGGGCCCAGCGGAGCCTCGTCGACGAGCTTGCCCATGACCGTCTTCAGGGCCGTGTCGCGTCCCTCGACGGCGGCGATCAGATTGGTCCGGAAGTACGACGGGCACACGGCGTGCGCCGTCACCCCGTGGGCCGCGAGCTCATGCCCGGTGGTCTCGGTGAGCGCGACCACCGCGGCCTTGGTGGCGTTGTAGCCCGCCATCCCGGCCGGATGGACCAGACCTGCGAGCGAGGCGACGTTGACGATGCGGCCGCTGCCCTGACGCTTGAAGAGGGGTGTGAAGGTGGCCGTTCCGCGCACCGCGCCGAGCAGGTTGATGTCGACGAGTCGCTGCCACTCGTCGATCCCGGCGACGTCGAGCCGTCCACCGCCGGCGATCCCGGCGTTGTTGACCAGGACGTCGAGCCCGCCCCAGGTCTGCTCGACGTGGTCGCGGATCGCGGCCCAGTCGGCATCGCTGGTGATGTCGAGCTTCTCGATCCCGTCGTCCGTGGTCCGATCCGTCCGCAGGACGTCGGCTCCTCTCGCCTCCCAAGCCCTGGCGAAGGCGGCACCCAGCCCGGAGGCGGCACCGGTGATCAGGACTCTCGGCTTCGGGGTGTGTGCGGCGTCGGTCACCCAGCCGACACTACTGCGACGATCTCCGCCCGCCGGACCGGATCCGCCCAGCGTCCCGCCGCCTTCGTGACCCTGATGGCGGACACGACGAGCAGCACCCCAGCGGTGGCGACGACCAGATCGAGGCGCCCGACCCCGGCGAAGCCCGCCAGCAACAGCCCGGACAGGGTCGTCGCGAGAGCCAGCCGCAGCGAATAGCCGACCATCGCCAGCGGGGGCGCTGGCGTCGCGCGCGCGGAGCGGAGGTCGACGGCGTACGGATGAGCGGCGGACCAGCGCAGCGCCGCCGACAAGGACTGACCGACGACGACCAGGAGAGCGAGGACGACGGCGGAGAGCTCGGCAACGCTCGGCCGTCCGGCACGGAGTCCGCCGAGCACGACCGTCGCCGTGCCGGCTGCAAGGAGCAGCTCGACGAGCACCTGGCCGCGAGCCGCCAGGACGGTGCGCGGCCCGACGGGCAGCGACTCTCGCCACAGCATCCCGCGGCCGTCGAGGCACCACAGGTTGACCCCGAACAACAGGACGCATCCCGAGGCGACGAGGCCGGGCAGCATGATCAGCGTCGCCCACGGCGCCGCGCCGGCCAACGCGATCGTCCCCGGCGCGAAGGCGAGCAGCATCGTGCCGCGACGCAGGGGAAGGCTGCGCCAGACCGACGACCGATCGATCCGTCGAAGGAGCGCGAGATCGCTGTCGGGTGTTCGCCGGGGCCTGTGGGCGCGGGTCTCCAGCCGGCCCTCATCGAGGACCGGTCGCCGCGCAACGGTCTGGGCGAGCAGTCCGCCGACGGCGACGAAGACCACCGCCGCGACGAACAGAACCCCCGTGGTTGCGGCCCTGTCGCCCCACCCACCGCCGAGGACGACCTCCGCGACGAGGCGCGCAGGCGCGGCGCCGAGGAGGCCGGCCACCACCATCGGCACGACGACCCGCAGCACGATCCAGGCCCGGCGCCCACGCCGGAGCCACTCCGCCAGCAGACCCAGCAGTTGCGCGAGAGCGGTCGCAGCCGACACCCACGCGACAGTGACCACCTGCGCCGAAGGGCCGGCCACGACAGCGACCAGACCCAACAGCCCCCAGGTCTGGATCAGCCAACCCGCGCTCAGTGGCGCCAGCAGCAACGCGCCCAGATGGTCGGTCAAAGGCGCGATCGGGTGGATCGCCGCGGGATCGCGCGCCAACACCTCCCGGCCGCCACCGCTGGCCACCGCGCTGCCGACGCTGACGAGGACGATCGCGACCAGGGCCGGCTGCACGAATCGCCCGAGACCATGGGGTTCTCGCACCAGGGCCGGCAGCGTCGCCGCCGCGACCGTCACCCCGATCATGACCATCACGGCGACGGCGACGGCCCGCGGTCGGCGTACCGTCGCGCGACGGAACCACAGCAGGTGCCCGACGTCCGCGATCGCGCGGGAGAGCTCGGCGCGATCAGGCCAGGAGTGCGCGGTAGGCACGGGCTCCCTCGTCTCCCGCGACCTCGTCGGCCGGCACCGTCGCGACCCGGACGCCCCCGCGCAGCACCGCGATCTCGCTGCACACCTGGACCGCGAGGTCGCGCAGGTGCGTGGAGACCAGCACCGCGGCGCCGCGCGCTCGGGCGTCCTCGATCAACGCGAACGTCGCCTCGACGCCGAGCGGATCGACGCCGTCGAAGGGCTCATCGAGGAGGAGTACGTCGGGCTGGTGAAGTGCCGCGAGCACGACGCTGAGCCGCCGCCCCATGCCGTGGCTGAAGCCTGCAGTCACCCGGTGCGCGACGTCGCCGAGGTCGAACTGCTCCAGCAGTGCACGCCCGCGCGACTCCCAGCCGTCGAGCCGACGCAACCGAGCACTCAACTGCAGGTGCTCCCACGGGGTCGCCCGCGGCACCAGACCGCCGACGTCGGGGCAGTAGCCGACGGCCCGCTTCGCCTCCAGCGGCTCCGCGCGTACGTCATGCCCGGCCACCCAGACCTCGCCGTCCGTCGGCGGCACCACGCCAGCCAGCACCCGCATCGTGGTCGACTTGCCCGCGCCATTGCGCCCCAGCAACCCGATCGCCTGACCGGCATCCACGCCGAGGTCGACGTTCGTGACGGCCTCGACGGCCCCGAACACGACCCGCAGCCCGGACACGGACACCACGCCCGCCGCCGAGCCCTCTCCTGTCACGGCCCCCACTCTGGCCCCCATCGGCCGCCCGCGCCACGGAATGAGCGGAGTGCGGCGCAGGAATCCCCGGTCGACCGGGGATTCCTGCAGCCGCCGTGCCAACCTCAACTGCAGAGACCCGCGTCCGCGCGGTCCTTCTCCGACAGCCCGCCCGACCCGGAGGGTCCGGGCGAGGTGGACGGCCCGGACGTGGCGTTGCCCGAGGACGACGCAGACTCCGGCGCCGACCCGGTCGCTGTCGACGTACCAGTCGAGCGCGGCGAGCCCGGCGAGCTCGAGGCGCCGGACCTGCCCGGACCGTCCCCCGCGCTGATCGACTGGTCGAGGAACTCCTTGGTCAACGGCTTGTCGTCGATGACCAACTGCCACAGCTTGTCCACCGACGGCAGCCATTCGACGGCACCGCTGATCTTGTCGGTCTGGAGCGTCCAGGGAGTGGTGATGAACCTGATGTCCCCAGCACCGATGCCCTTCGCGCTGGCAGCGACCTTGGCCATGGCTGCCACCGACTTGAAGTCGGTGGCCAGCTGCGTGGTCGCCGCGCTGATGAAGCTCGCGAGCTTGTCAGGACGCGCCAGCATGCCAGCTGTGAGCGCCTTGTCGATCATCGCTCCGATCAACGCCTGCTGGCGGCGCGTGCGATAGGGGTCGATGCCGCCGCTGATGCCGTAGCGGACCCGCGCATAGGCGAGCGCCTCCTTGCCGTCGACCTCGCGGGTTCCGGCCTTGAGATGGATGTCGTGCGCGGGGTCGTCGATGGCGGCCGGCAGGCAGATCTCGACCCCGTCGAGCGCATCGACCATGTCCTTGAACTGCGCGAAGTCCACGACCACGAACCGGTCGACGTGGACACCGGTGAGCTGTTCGAGTTGCTGTCGGGTGCACCCGGGCCCGCCGACGGCGTACGCCGCATTCCACTTCTCGTACGTCGTCGATGCGGGGATCTCGGTGTCGTCGGACTCATAGCAGGCGGGCCGCATCACTGCGGTGTCGCGCGGGATCGAGATGCCGTAGGCGAACTTCCGGTTCGCAGAGAGGTGGAACAGGATCGTGGTGTCCGACAGCCCGCCACCGGCTTCGCCGTCGATCTTGCAGCCGGCACAGTCCCTGGTGTCGGTGCCCATCACCAGGATGTTGAGCGCCTTGGTCTTCTTGGCCGGACGGTTCTTCCCGATGAACGTCGGGTGCTGGAGGTTGTCGTTCCAGCTCTGATAGACGAGTACGACGCCCAGCCCGGTCAGCAGACCGAGCGCGGCCAGACTCGCGATGATGACCCCGACCACGGTCCGGCGAGGTCGTGGCTCCCTGCGGCGTCCTCCCATGCAGGGAACCTACCGCTCAGTTGCCGCCAGCGCGCCGGACCGACCGGTCCGGCGCGCCCGCGTTCTCCGAGGTCTATCCGCGCCTGCGCCGAAGCAGGAGCATGCCGCCGGCAGCGACCAGCGCCGCGCCGAGGAGCAGCCAGGCGGCCTTCGGGCCACCGGTGTCGGGCAGGCCCGTGCCGGCCGAATGGTGCCCGTGCTCGCCGCTGAGATCCCCGTCCGGGGGGACCCGCACGGTCGCGCTGTCCTGGCTGGAGCTGGGATCGCCGCCGCCGTTCACGGTGGCCACGTTGCGAACCTTCGCCCCGGCATCGTCGGTGATCTCGGTGGTCAACCGGATCGTGCTGTGGGCATCGGCCGGCAGGGACGCGGCGTAGGTGCAGGTCAGGTTCCGCGGGCGCACCGTGCAGGTCCAGCCGTCGCCGGACGCTTCGACCGCCCGCAGGCCCTTCGGCATCGGGTCGGTGACCACGATCGGTTCCACGGTCGCGCTGGGCCCGTGGCTGGTGACCGTCAACAGGTAGACCACGGTGCCGTCCTTGCGCAGCGACGCGGTCTTGTCGATCCCCAACGCCACGGTCGGCTGCACGGGCGAGACGACCTCGTCGGTGTTGGGGATCCCGTCGGGGATCTCGGGCGACGGCGTGGCCACCGTGGCGGTGTTGACGACCTTCGGGTACGCCGCCGCGGCGACGCGCACGGTCAGGGTGATCGTGCTGCTGGCGCCCGCCTCGAGCCCGTCGGGCAGGACGCATCCGACCTGCCCACCGGTGTGCGTGCAGGACCAGCCGGACCCCGAACCGCTGACGTAGGTGAGGCCGGCGGGCAGGGCGTCGCTGACCGTGATCGGACCGGGATCGGCGGTCGGGCCGACGTTGCGCACCGTGAGGGAGTAGGTCGCCGTCTCGCCGACGACGAGTTTGCCCTCCAGCTTCTTCACGATGCCCAGGTCGACCAGCGGCGGAACCGGCAACAGGTCGGTGCTGGTGTTGTCGTCCGGCTCGGGGTCGTAGGTGGCGGAGTCGACCCCGGCGACGTTCGTGACGCCGGGATACGCGGCGGGCAGCACCTCCACGACCACGCTGACGGGTGCCGCGGCAACGCGCGCGTCCAGCGGACCGGCCAGGGAGCAGGTGATGGTGCCTCCTGCCTCGCCGCAGGTCCAACCGGCTCCGGTCGCGCTGACGAACTTCAGCCCAGCGGGAAGGCGGTCGGTGACCACCACGTTGCGTGCCTGCGACGGGCCGGCGTTCTCCACCTGGAGGGTGAAGGTCACCTGCCCGCCCACGACGGCAGCACCGGTGTGCGACTTGACGATGCTCAGGTCGGCCGACCCGACGACGGGGATCTCCGCGTCGTCGTCATTGTTGCCCGGTCGCGGGTCGTCGGTCGGCGAGGTCACGTGGGCCACGTTGCGTGGCGTGGTGCCTTCCGCGTGCTGTGCGACGGCGACGTCGATCACCAGGTCCGGAGCGTCGCCCCCGGCCACCACGCCACTGCTCAGCGTGCAGGTCACTCGGTGCGCATCGAGCGGGTCGGTCGCGCAGGTCCACGGCGTCGTACCCGAGAGGAAGGTGAACTCGGCGGGCAGGGTGTCGGTGACCGTGATCGGCCCTGCCGCATCCGACGGCCCGTTGTTGTGGACCTCGATCGTGAATGTCGTGGTCGTTCCCGCGACGGCCCGAGCCTGGTCCGCGGACTTCGTCAGCGACAGGTCGGCCGAGGTCACGACGTCGACGTCGGC
>JASLDK010000186.1 GCA_030145945.1 Nocardioides sp. | reverse complement strand
GCACTGATGGTCTGCACGGAGTCGATGACCACGGTGGTCGGACGGACCTGCTCGATGTGAGTGAGCACGGCACCCAGATCGGTCTCGGCGGCGAGGTAGAGCTGATCGTGGATGCCGCCCGTGCGGTCGGCGCGCAACCTGACCTGGGCGGCCGACTCCTCGCCGGTGACGTAGAGCGTGCGCTTGCTGGTGGCTGCCGTTCGCGCCGCGACCTCCAGCAGCAGCGTCGACTTCCCGACACCGGGCTCGCCGGCCAGCAGCACCGCCGCACCCGGCACCAACCCGCCGCCGAGGACCCGGTCGAGCTCGGGCACTCCGGACTGATGGTGCACGGCCTTCTCGGCGGAGACCTGCCCGATGGGGACAGCGGCGTTGGTCACCGGCGCCGCCGTCGTACGGCTCGAGGTCGAGGTTGTCGCCACCGCGACCTCGGCCACCGATCCCCAGGCCTGGCACTCGCCGCACCGCCCGACCCAACGGGCGGTGGACCAGCCGCACTCACTGCAGCGATAGGTCGAACGTGTTTTCGAAGCCATGGCTCGACCCTAGACGAGACCGGCGACAGAACCCCGACGACACGGGCCGCAGGACAGTGCATGGGAGAATCGCGCGGTGGACACCCCCCGCCCGCCGGCCACTCTCGCCGACGTCGCCGAGCGCGCCGGCGTCTCCCGGCAGACCGTGTCCAACGCGATCAACAACCCCGACCTGCTCAAGCCGGACACGCTCGTCCGTGTGCAGGAGGCGATCGAGCACCTCGACTACACGCCCAACCAAGCAGCCCGCCACCTGCGCACCCGCTCCTCCCACCTCGTCGGGCTGCGGTTGAGCCCGGCCCAGGAGTTCACCGCCAACATGGCGATGGACCGGTTCGTGCATGCCCTGGTCGAGGCCTCTCGCGAGGCCGGCTACCACGTTCTCCTCTTCTCCGGGGGCCGTGTCGCGGAAGGGGAGAGCCCGGACCCGTTGGGCGGGTACGACGACCTCCTCCGCTCCACCGCCGTGGACGCCTTCGTGGTGACCGACACCTATCTCGGCAACCCGCAGACCGTCGGCCTGGCGCGGCGCCGGGCACCGTTCGTGGCCTTCGGGCGGCCGTGGGACGACTCGACCGCCACCCATCCGTGGGTCGACGTCGACGGAGCCGCCGGCGTCGAGGCAGCGACCGAGCACGTGCACGCGCAGGGGCACGAACGCATCGCCTGGCTCGGGTGGCAGCCCGGCTCGAGGATCGGTGAGGACCGCCGTGCGGGCTGGCACCGGGCGATGGCAGCCCGCGGCCTGTCGACCACCGGGTTGGAAGCTGCCGTGGAGGACTCGGTTCTCGAGGGTGGTCGAGCCGCCGCGGCCCTGCTCGAGACCAGTGCCCCGACGGCGTTCGTCTGCGCGTCCGACACCCTCGCCGTCGGCGTCCTCGGTGCGCTGGCGGACCGCGGTCTCAAGCCCGGACGTGACGTCGCCGTCGTCGGGTTCGACGACTCGCAGGTCGCGCAGGTGATGGGGGTGACGTCGGTGCGGCAGCCGTTGGAGGAGGTGGCAGTCCACCTGGTCGCCGCTCTGCGCCTGTTGTTGGCGCCCGGTCACGGCGTCGCCGGTCCGGTGCTCCTGCAGCCGACGCTCGAAGTCAGATCGTCTTCGACCAGAGATTGATGGCGTAGTCGACCTCGAGACCGTCGTGCTCGTCGAGCACGGCATCCGCGGTCTTGGACGTGAACTCGATCCGTACGACGGCCTCCAGATCCTCGCGCGACGCGAACCGCCACCCCATGTCGACCCTGTCGAGCGTCCAGCCGCGCAGCGACCAGAAGCGCTCGATCTCCTCGGGCGAGGGCAGGTGTGGATAGCCCCGGCGGAACCAGCCACCGAAGGTGGAGCGGGAGCCGTCGTTGTCGATGATCAACGCGACCCCGCCGCGTCGCAGCACCCGGTCGAGCTCGACCAGGCCGGGCTCGCAGCCGGGGCCGAAGAAGTAGGCCCATCGGGCATGGACGACGTCGACCGATGCGTCGGGGAGCGGGATCTGCTGGGCTGTGCCCTGCAACACTTCGGCGTTCAGGACGGAGCGCGATCGCAGGCGACGCGCAGCGAGTCTTCCCAGTCCTGGATGGGGTTCCACGCCGATCACGCGCGCAGCAGTCGAGGCGAAGGCTGGCAGGTGAAAGCCCGTCCCGCAGCCGAGGTCGAGGACGACGCGATCGGTCCAGTCGGCACGCGCCTGCATGGCTGCCCAGAGCCGGCCGTCCGGGTCAGCGGCGCGGTTCTCGATCTCGTACGTCGCTGTGTGCTGCCAGATGTTGGGGCTCGCGATGGTGCCCGGGAGCTGCATCAGGCGGACGTCAGCGTCAGATGCGGACGATGCCGTTGCTGGTGAGGATCTGCGCGGCGAGGATGCCCGGGGTGCCGTGCGGGGCGACCCACTCCACCTTCACGTCCTCCAGCGGCGCTTCGACGGTCTCGCCGAGCCATTCGCTGACCCGCTGCGGGTCGCCGGCGATCTCGATGCCAGCCAGCGACACGGTGCCGTCGGCGCCGGTCGAGGGGTGCAGGTCGGCCGGGACGTCCCAGTGCAGGAAGAACGGGAGCTGCGGGTCGGCGATCAGACCGTTGATGCCGATCTGGGTCCAGCGCAGCTCGGTGCCGTCGGGGCGGTGTCGCGAGCCGGGAACGGCGGAGCGGCCGAGACGCTGCTCGACGACGGCGAGGTCGGGGACGGCCACCGCCCAGCCGAGCCCCCCGCCGCCGAGGGGCGACCGCGCCTTGACGGCC
>JASLDK010000171.1 GCA_030145945.1 Nocardioides sp. | reverse complement strand
CGAAGGACGCGAGTCGCGAACCGAGCCGACGGCTCGCCGCGATGCCGGAGGCATAGGCGAGCGCGGCCGTCACCAGGCCCAGCAGCAGGATCGAGGTCCAGGGAGCGATTTCGAGGCCGGCGTACTCCACCGACGCGGACGAGGCCGCCATCGGCATCAGCCCCACCAGTCCCAGGAGGCCGAGGAAGACTCCGCCGACGACCAGGCCGCCCGCGGCGAGGGCGATCGGCGGCAGGCCGCTGCGGTCGTCGGCAGAGATCACGAAGTACGCCGCTGCGCCGACCATGGCCCCGAGCGACCACGCGATCCCAGCAACGTCCACCTCGGCGCCGGCGAACAGGTCGAGGACCAGCACGAGCCCGAGCGCCGCGACCACGGCACCGACCACGGTCAGGCGCCCCGGCCGTTGGCCGTGGACCAGCCACATCCACATGACAACCGTCGCGGGTGCGGTGTATTCGATGAGCAGTGCCGGCCCGACCTCCATGGTCCGCACGGCCGAGAAGTAGCAGAACTGGGCACCGGTGACGGCCAGGATGCCGTAGAGGACCACTGTCGGCGCGGCCCTGCGCAGCAGTCCCCACTGGCCGTGCAGCGCGACGATGCCGAAGGGCAGCACGGCGACCGCGCCCACGGCGATCCGCAGGAGCACGACGCTCCCGGCGGTCCAACCGCTGTCGAGGAGCGGTCGGGCGATCGGTCCGGAGAGCGCGAAGGTGACGGCCGAGACCAGGGCGAACAGCAGTCCGGTGCGGGTCGGGTTGCGCGAGGCCACCACCGAGCCGTCACGAGTCAAGGTCGTCATGGCTCATGACATTACGAGCAGATCATGTAATCTGTCAAAGTGGTTTTCGCTCATGACACGTCGCAGTCACTGCAGGCTGCCGTCCTGCTGGTCAACGCCAGCCGCGAACCCGTCGCCCTTGGTACGCCGGACGAGTTGGACGCCTTCTTCGCCGACTTCGGCTACACCGGCCGCCATGACGGCGACCAGGCCGAGGTCGATGCCGTCCTCGGCATCGCACCCCGACTGCGCGAGCTCCTGACCGCCGGTCGTGACGACGCGGCACAACTCGTCAACACCATGCTCCGCGACTCCTCCGCACTTCCCCAACTCCGTCGTCACGACGGCCACGACTGGCACCTGCACGCCGTCGACAACGAAGCCCCGCTGGCCGAACGGATCCTGGTGGAGACGGCCATGGCGATGATCGACGTGATCCGCGCCGACGAGATGAGCCGGCTCGCCCTGTGCGCCGACGAGGACTGCGACGGCATCGTGCTCGACCTGTCCCGCAACCGGTCCAAGAAGTTCTGCTCGCTCACCTGCGGCAACCGCAGTGCGGTCGCGGCCTATCGGGCTCGGCAGGCGGACGCCTGAGCCACCACGCTCCCGGAGAGCATCAGTCGCCGAGGAAACGGCGGAGCACCTGAACGAACAGGTCCGGCTTCTCGGAGTGCAACCAGTGGCCGGTGTCCTTGAAGGTCACCTTGCGGTTGCGCGGGAACCACCGATCCATGGCGGGTTCGTACGCGGTGAGCACGTAGGACGAGTTGCCCCCCGCCAGCCACAGCACCGGTCCGTCGTACGGCGCCGTCCCGGCCAGCTCCGCCTCGGGCCAACCGCTGATCACCGGCAGGTCGCGGGCCAGGACGTCGAGGTTGACCTGCCAACTCCATCCCTGCAGCGCGGAGGAATCGCGGCGGAGGTTCTGGAGCAGGAAGGACCGGATCACCGGATCGGGCACGGCGCGCTCCAGCATCCGCTCCGCGTCGGCGCGCTGCCGGACCTGGGCCAGGTCCAGCCCCCGCAGCGCGGCGAAGTAGCCGGGGAACTCCCGGCCCTCGGGATAGCTGACGGGCGAGATGTCCGCGACGCACAGCCGCTCGACGCGATCGGGGTGGCGCAGCGTCAGCATCATCGCGACCTTGCCTCCGAGCGAGTGCCCGACCACCGTGAACGGTTCGTCCGCCCCGGCCACCTCATCGATCGTGGCGAGCACGTCGTCCGCGGCCTCGGCGAAGTCGAAGCGCCCCGGCCACGGCGAGCGACCGTGGTGGGGCAGGTCGAGCAGCAACACCCGGTGTCGCTCTGCCACCTGCTTGGCAACACCGGTCCAGTTCTTGCCCTGCCCGAACAGTCCGTGCAGAAAGACCACACGGCTCCCGGTGGAACCGAGAGCCGTGTGGTGAAGCGTCACGCGTGAACCCTACTTGGCGTAATCGTGGAATCCGCGTCCGGTCTTGCGGCCGAGCTCGCCGGCCTCGACCTTGGCGACCAGCGTCGCAGCGGGCTCGAAGCCCGGCTCGCCGAACTCGCCGAAGAGCTCCTTCTGGATGGCCAGCGACACGTCGTTGCCGACCACGTCGAGCAGCTCGAACGGACCCATCGGGAACGAAGCGGTCTCCTTGATGGCCGCGTCGATGGTGGCGAGCTCCTCGCCGCCCTCGGCGAGCTTGATCGCGTCGTTGAGATAGGGGAAGAGCAGCAGGTTGACGATGAAGCCGGAGCGGTCGCCCGCGGAGACGCCGACCTTGGCGACATTGGCGGTCAGCGCGCGGACGGTCTCGTCGACGTCGGCGGAGGTGGCCCGGGTGGTGATGATCTCGACGAGCTTCATGACCGGGGCCGGGTTGAAGAAGTGCATGCCGATGACGTCCTGCGGACGCCCGGTGGCCTCGCCGAGCCGGGTGATCGGGAGCGAGGAGGTCGTGGTCGCCAGGATCGCGCCGGGCTTGCAGATCCGGTCGAGGTCGCGAAAAAGCTCGAGCTTCAACTCGAGGTCCTCGGCGATGGCTTCGACGACGATGTCCACGCCGCCGAGCGCCTCGCGCTCGGTGGAGCCGGTGAGGCGGCCGAGCAGGGCGTCCTTGTCGCCCTCGGTGCCCTTGCCCCTGGCGATCGCACGGTCCAGGTTCTTGGTGATGTAGCCCTCGACGCCGTCGAGCTTCTCCTGGCTGCGGCCGACGTAGATGACCTCGTAGCCCGCCTGCGCGAAGACCTGGACGATGCCCGAGGCCATGGTGCCGGTGCCGACGACGCCGACCTTCGTGATGTCGTGCTTGAACGCGGGCGCAGCCGCCTCGCCCGCGGCAGCAGCCTCGTCGGCGAAGGTGCGGCCTTCCGCGACGAGCTTGTCCAGCAGGCCGGCCGGCTCGTGCAGGTG
>JASLDK010000083.1 GCA_030145945.1 Nocardioides sp. | reverse complement strand
GTCCTCGACGGGCTGGTGACCTGCGCCGGCACCTCGGTCCCGAGCCCGCTGATGGTCGAGGTCAACTACTTCGGCACCGTGGAGCTCGTCACCGGCCTGCAGCCGGCCCTGGCCGCGTCCGAGGCCGGCCGGGTCGCCGTGGTGGGCTCGATCTCGGGCACCCAGCCCAACGACCCCGAGCTCGTCGACCTCCTCCTCGCCGGCCGCACGACGGCCGCCACCGACCGCGCTGACGCCCTCATGGAGGAGGGCGCACCGACCCGGATCTATCCCTCCACCAAGGCCGCGCTGGCGCGGTGGGCGCGCACGACCTGCGTCGCACCCGGGTGGGCCGATGCCGGCGTACCCCTCAACGTGATCGCGCCCGGCGTGATCCTCACGCCGATGAGTGCCGGGTTGATGGACGACCCGAAGATGCGCGCGGTGATGGACGCGGCGGTCCCGATGCCGCTCAACGGGTACGCCGAACCGGAGGCCCCGGCCGAGCTGCTCGCCTGGCTGGTCGGTGAGGCCAACAGCCATGTCACCGGGCAGGTCATCTACGTCGACGGCGGCGCCGAGGCGACCTTGCGTCCGGCCGAGCACTACTGAGCGGGCGCCCGATGCCGATCGATCTCGCCACCGCGCTCGCCGCACCGCCGGCGGTCCGGACCATCTCCTGGACCCGGCGCGACGTGCTGCTCTACCACCTCTCGCTCGGCGCAGGGCGGCATGCTGACGTCGACCCCGAACTGGCCTGGACCTTCGAGCAGGGTGCGGGCGAGCACGGTCTCCAGGTGCTGCCGACCTTCGCGGTCGTCGCGGGCAGGACCATCTCGGCCGGCGACGAACCGGGCGCCCCGGCGATGCGGATGCCCGGCATCGACGTGGATCTGCGCCGGGTCCTGCACGGCGGCCAGGCGCTCACCGTGCACCGCCCGATCCCATCCGCAGGGCGTGCCGAGCTGAGCACCAGGGTCGCCGACGTCTGGGACAAGGGCAAGGCCGCCGTGGTCGTGCTCGAGCACCGGGTGGCCGACGCCGACGGTCCGCTGTGGACCGCACAGATGCAGGTCTGGGCCCGCGGGGAGGGCGGCTTCGGCGGCCAACCCGGGCCGGAAACGAGCTGGAGCGCCCCCGATCGCGCCCCCGACCACGTCCTCGACAGCCCCACCGACCCCGGTCAGGCCCTGCTCTACCGCCTCAACGGCGACCTCAATCCGTTGCACGCCGATCCCGCGTTCGCCGCGTCGGCCGGCTTCGACCGCCCGATCCTGCACGGCCTCGCGTCGTACGGCATCGTCGCGAAGGCGCTCGTCGACGGCCTCCTCGACGGTGACGCCACCCGGTTGCGCAGCATCGCGGTCCGCTTCGCCGGGACCCTGGTCCCCGGCGAGACGATCCGGACCTCGGTCTGGCGCGACGGTGACCGGCTCGTGCTGTCGGCCTACTGCCCCGAGCGAGGCGACCAACCGGTGCTCAGCCACGCGGTCGCGGAGGTGCACCCATGACGTCGTCCGGTCTCACCGAGCTGACCGCGCGGCCCGACGACTCGGGCATCGACACCGCGGTGGCCGCCGTACGACGCCTCGCGGCCGCGCTCCTCGCCGCCGGCGGTCGGGTCGACCTCGACCTCGAGGACCTGGCCCGGCGGCTGACCGCGATGGCCACCGAGGTCGAGGAGCTCGCGCCCGAGCTCGCCGACCGGATGGTCGACATGTGGTCGGGCGAGGGAGTGACCCGGCACGACCCGGTCACCGGACCCGAGAACGCGATCGCGCCGCCGCTGGTCCTCAGTGCCGAAGAGGGCGGATCGGTCGCTGGCACGGTCAACCTCGGCATCCCGTACCAGGGCCCGCCGGGATGCGTGCACGGCGGCATCAGCGCGCTGCTCCTCGACCACACCCTCGGCGTGGCCAACGCGCACGCCGGGATCTCGGGCATGACCGGCACCCTGACCCTGCGCTACGAGCGCCCCGTCCCGCTGCACACGGACCTGGTCGTGCGCGGCTGGCAAGAACGCGTCGAGGGCCGCAAGATCTGGGCCCACGGCACCATCACAGCCGGCGACGAGGTGCTCGTGCGGGCCGAAGGGCTCTTCATCGACAAGCACCTGGCGCGGCCGGGCCAGGAGGCCTCCCGGTGAGCGGGAGGATGTGTGTCCGTCGCCACATCGCGCGACCTACGCTGCCTGACGTCCTGGGGGAGCGAGCTCCCCGTCCCCGCCTGAAGGGAAGCGAGCGGATGTCGTTCGATCCGATGCCAGCCGTGCCGGCCGGACTGGAGCCGGCCGGATGGGAGCCGGCCAGGTGAGCCGCCGCCTGCTGGTGCGTCTGGGTGAGCTGGTCGCCGTCCTGGCGCTGGTGAGCTTCGGCGTGTTCATGATGGTGTCGCTGATGCCCGGCGATCCCGCCGTGGCCGTGCTCGGCGAAGGGCACACCCCTGCGGAGTACGCCGCCAAGCGCACCGAGCTCGGCCTCGACGGCAACGTCCTCGCGCGGTACGTCGACTGGCTCGGCGGCGCCCTGCACGGCGATCTCGGCCGTTCCCTGGTGCCGCCCGAGAACAGCGTGATCGACCGGGTGCTCTCCGCGTTGCCGGTCAGCGTCGAGCTCGCAGGCCTGGGCCTGTTGATGGCCCTGCTGCTGGCGATCCCGTTGGCCATGTGGAGTGCCTCCCACGAGGGCGGACTCGTCGACCGGGTGATCGGTGCGTCGATGTTCGCGATCTTGTCGGTGCCCTCGTTCCTCGGCGGTCTGCTGCTGATCGCGATCTTCGCCAACGGCCTGGGCTGGTTCCCGCGGGCCCAGTGGGTGCGCTTCGGCGACAACCCGCTCGACAACCTCTACCACGCGTTCCTGCCCGCGCTGACGATCGCGCTGATGGAGCTGGCGCTGTTCGCCCCGGTGCTGCGCAACGACCTGCTGGTCACCCTGCACGAGGACTACATCCTCGCGGCCCGCGCGAAAGGCATGCCGCCACTGCGGATCCTGCTCCGCGATGCCCTGCGACCCTCGTCCTTCTCGCTGGTCACCCTGCTCGGCATCAGCATGGGCCGCCTGATCGGCAGCACGGTGATCGTGGAATACCTGTTCGCGCTGCCCGGCATGGGCAGCCTGGTCATCAAGTCCGCCAACCAGGGCGACTTCCCGATGGTGCAGGGTGCCGTCCTCCTCATCGCCGCGATCTACGTCGTGATCAACGCCGGGATCGACCTCTCCTATGGCTACCTCGACCCAAGGACCCGCCGTGCTCATGCCTAGCAAGACTCCCGTGAGAACCACGCAGTCCGCGGGCCGCCTCGGCTCCGTGGGCGCGGCCCTCACCGTCGCCGGGCTCGCCCTGCTCGTCGTCGGATGGAGCGCGCCGCTGCTGCTGTTCGTGAAGGCCGTGCTCGTCCTGGCCGGTGTCATCGTGCTTGCCCAGGGGCTGTCCAGGCTGGTGTGGGCGATCCGAGGTGCGCGCCCGGACATCCTGTTGTGGCTGTGCTGCACCTGGCTGGTGCTGCTGGCGGTCGCGGCACTCCTGGCGCCCGTGCTGCCCCTCGGCGAGCACGTCGACGTGGTGAAGGCGCTCGACGCGCCGATCTACCAGTCGCCGAAGCTGCTCTCGGAATATCCGCTGGGCACCAACAACTACGGCCTCGACATGCTGGCCCGATCCGTCTACGGGGCACGAACCTCGCTCGTCATCGCGCTCTCGGCGGTCGCGATCGGTACCGTCGTCGGCGGCAGCATCGGTGTCGTCGCGGGCTTCCTGCGCTCGGGTGTGGACAGTGTGATCGGAATCTTCACCAACGCCCTGCTGGCCGTGCCGCCGCTCGTCCTGCTGATCGCGCTCGCCACCGTCCTCGAGCCGAAGCTGCGCAACATCGCCCTGGCCCTGGCCCTGCTCACCATCCCGAGCATGATCCGGCTCGCCCGGGCCAACACGATCGCCTTCGCCCAGCGCGAGTTCGTCCTCGCCGCACGGGCGATGGGAGCGACCAAGCTGCGGATCATGTGGCGTGAGCTGGTGCCCAACGTCATCTTGCCGATCTTCTCGATGATGGTCGTGATGATCTCGGTCCTGATCGTCGCCGAGGCCTCGCTCAGCTTCCTCGGCTTCGGCGTGCAAGCGCCCGAGCCGACCTGGGGCAACATGATCTCGGAGGCCGAGGGCAGCACCATGCAGGAGCACCCGCACATCGTCCTCGTGCCCGGCCTGTTCCTGTTCCTGACCGTGTTCTCGTTCAACCTGCTGGGCGAGAAGGCCCAGAAGCGCTGGGACCCGAGGAGTGCGAAGCTGTGAGCGACCAGACCGTTCTCGAGGTCGAGGACGTCCGAACCGAGTTCCTGACCGCCCGCGGCCTGGTCCGCGCCGTCGACGGCGTCTCGCTCAGCCTGCGCGCCGGCGAGACGCTGGGCATCGTCGGCGAGTCCGGGTCGGGCAAGTCCGTCCTCGGCCGCACGATCATGGGCCTGATCACGACCGGCCACGCCACGCAGGTCCACGGCTCCGTGCGGATCGCCGGCCAGGACGTGCATGCGATCAGTGCCAAGGAGCGCCGCAAGCTCTGGGGCTCCGAGGTCGCGATGGTGTTCCAGGACCCGATGACCAGCCTCAACCCGGTCAAACGGGTCGGCACCCACATCACCGAAGCACTCCGGTTGCACCTCGGACTGGACAAGAGGGCCGCCGCGGAGCGGGCCATCGACCTGCTGCGCCAGGTCGGGATCCCCGAGCCCGCACGCCGGATGAGCCAGTTCCCGCATGAGCTGTCCGGCGGCATGCGACAGCGCGTCGTCATCGCGATGGCCCTGTGCTGCGACCCCAAGCTGCTCATCGCCGACGAGCCCACCACGGCCCTCGACGTCACCGTGCAGAAGCAGATCCTCGACCTGCTCACCTCGCTCGCGGAGAGCCGGCAGATGGCGACCATCCTGATCAGCCACGACCTCGGCGCCGTCGCCGGCCGCACCGACCGGGTCCAGGTGATGTACGCCGGGCGGGTGGTCGAGCGGTCCGCCACCGCCGAGGTGTTCGCAGGTCCCCGGCATCCCTACACCGAGGGGCTGCTGGCCTCGATCCCGCGTCTGTCCGACCCGCCGCACACCACGCTGCGCGCGATCGTCGGCTCGCCGCCCAACATGGCCAATCCGCCGGAGGGCTGCCGGTTCGCCCCGCGCTGCCCCTACGTGCAGGACAGG
>JASLDK010000080.1 GCA_030145945.1 Nocardioides sp. | reverse complement strand
TGGGCCGCCCAACAGGTCAACACCAACGGCCTCGACAACGCCTGGACCTATCCTCTCGGGCTCTCCACGCCGGCCGCCACGGTCGCCATGCAGGCCCGCCGATACATGCACGAGTACGGCGCCACCTCGGCCGACTTCGGCCACGTCGCCGTCGCCGACCGCAAGCACGCAGCCACCAATCCGGCCGCGTTCTTCTATGGCAAGCCGATCACCCTCGAGGACCACCAGGCCTCCCGCATGATCGCCGATCCGCTCCACCTGCTCGACTGTTGCCAGGAGTCCGACGGCGCCGTCGCACTGGTCATCGTCTCGGCCGAGCGCGCCAAGGACCTCGCCCAGAAGCCGGCGTACATCGCCGCCGCGGCGCAGGGATCGGGCAAGGACCAGTTCGTGATGACGTCCTACTACCGCGACGACATCGGCATCCCCGAGATCGGCGTCGTGGGTCGCGAGCTGTGGCGCCAGTCCGGACTCACTCCGGACGACATGCCGATGGCGATCCTCTACGACCACTTCACCCCCTACGTCCTCATGCAGCTGGAGGAGCTGGGCTTCTGCGGTCGCGGCGAGGCCAAGGACTTCGTCAAGGACGGCGCCATCGAGGTCGGCGGCCGCCTGCCGATCAACACCCACGGGGGCCAGCTGGGCGAGGCCTACATCCACGGCATGAACGGTGTCGCCGAGGGCGTGCGCCAGATCCGCGGTACGTCGGTCAACCCGGTGCCCGACGTCCACAACATCCTGGTCACCGCAGGCACGGGAGTCCCGACGAGCGGGCTGATCCTGTCGGCCTGATCCTGAACCCCGGGCGGCGGGGCCGTCCCGGTCCCAGTGACCGGTCCCACATCCCGGTCGAACCGGCTCTGTGGGAACATGAGATCAAAGAGCAAGCGTGCTCTGGGGTCGGTGAAACTCCGAGCCGGCGGTGACTGGGCAACCAGAAGTCCGCGACCCGATCGCAGCCAGTGATCGGTTGACCAGGTGCGATTCCTGGACCGACGGTCAAAGTCCGGATGGGAAGTGCACGCAAGCGTCCGACGAACGAGCCGATCCGCGTCAGCGGCGGCCGCCCGCCGTACGTCCTGCAAGCCTCCGCAGTCCCAGGGTCCGCGACACGGACACGAGAGGCCAGCAGTTGACCGACACGTCGGAGAGCTTCGCGAGGGAGTACGACGCCATGCGTCGTGCCTTCGCGCTGGCAGCCACGCCCGGGGTGCCGCTGCATCCCAATCCGCGGGTGGGCTGCGTGCTGCTCGCCCCGGACGGAACCGTCGTCGGTGAGGGCTTCCACCACGGCGCCGGCACCCCGCACGCCGAGGTCGAGGCGTTGAAGGTGGCGGCCGACCGCGCCCGCGGCGCCACCGCGGTCGTGACACTCGAACCGTGCAACCACACCGGCCGCACGGGTCCGTGCGCCCAGGCCCTCATCGCCGCGGGCGTCGCGCGCGTCGTGATCGCCCAGCGCGATCCCAACCCCCAAGCAGCAGGCGGGATGGAGACGTTGCGAGAGGCGGGCATCGACGTCGACGCCGGACTGCTCGAGGACGAGGCTGTCGACCTCAACCGTGCCTGGACGTTCGCGCACACGCACGGCCGCCCGTTCGTGACCTGGAAGTTCGCGACCACACTCGACGGACGCAGCGCTGCGAGCGACGGAACGTCCCGCTGGGTCTCGTCCGTGGCTGCACGCCGCGACACCCACCTGCTCCGGGCGCTGTGCGACACCATGCTGGTCGGCACCAACACCGTCGAGGTGGACGACCCGCAGTTGACCGTGCGGGGTGACGACGACCAGCCCGTCGGCACCCAGCCGTTGCGCGTCGTGATGGGAGAGCGCGACCTCGCCGAGGACCGGCGCGTCTTCGACGACGTCGCCCCCACCGTGCACCTGCGCACCCACGACCCAGCCGACGCCCTGCGCACCCTGTATGCCGACCACGACCGGCACCACGTCTTCCTCGAGGGCGGCCCCACCCTGGCCGCGGCCTTCCTCAAGGCAGGACTCATCGACGAGGTCGTCACCTACGTCGCACCCATGCTGCTGGGGGCCGGACGATCGGCCGTCGGCAAGCTCGGAATCCGCACCATCGCCAAGGCGTTGCACCTCGAGCTCGTCGAGTCCAGTGTCGTCGGCGAGGGAGCAGAGGCCAACGTCCGCATGATCATGCGGCCCGGCTCTGCTGCCACCGCTACCACCGCAGTTGCTGACCAGAAGGAGAACTGACGTGTTCACCGGCATTGTCGAGGAGTTCGGCACCATCGAGTCGATCGAGGACCAGGGTGACGCGATCCGTCTCACCATCGCCTCGGACCTCACGCTCTCCGACGCAGGCCTCGGCGATTCGATCGCCGTCAACGGCTGCTGCCTGACCGTTGCCGAACGCACCGACACCACCTGGACCGCCGACGTGATGGCCGAGACGCTCGCAAAGACGACGGTCGGCGATCTGGCGGTCGGCGACCGGGTCAACCTCGAACGGGCCGTGACGGCGCAGAAGCGGCTCGGCGGCCACGTCGTGCAGGGTCACGTCGACGCCGTCGGCGAGGTCGTCTCCCGCACACCCAGTGAGCACTGGGAGGTCGTCGAGATCAAGATGCCCGCCGACCTCGGCCGCTACCTGGTCGACAAGGGTTCGATCACCGTCGACGGCACCTCCCTCACCGTTGTCGCGGCCGGCGACACCACCTTCACCGTCAGCCTCATCCCCGAGACCCTCGCCCGCACCACGCTCGGCTTCCGAGCCGTCGGCGACCGGGTCAATCTCGAGGTCGACGTCATCGCCAAGCACGTCGAGAAATTGGTTCGTGCCTACACCAGCAAGGAGAACTGACATGTCCGTTCGTCTGGACAGCGTCGAGCGCGCCGTCGCCGACATCGCCGCCGGCAAGGCCGTCATCGTCGTCGACGACGAGGACCGCGAGAACGAGGGCGACATCATCTTCGCTGCCAGCAAGGCGACACCGGAGTTGATGGCCTTCACGATTCGCTACTCCAGCGGTGTCATCTGCGCGCCGATGCCTGGCGAGATGCTCGACCGGCTCGAGATTCCGCTGATGACCCCGCACAACAAGGACGCCTACCGCACGGCGTACACGATCTCCGTCGATGCTCGGGACGGTACGACGACGGGCATCTCGGCCGCCGACCGCGCCCGCACCGTGCGCACCCTCGCCGATTCGGCAACGGAGCCGTGGGAGCTGACCCGCCCGGGCCATGTGTTCCCGCTGCGCTATCGCGAGGGCGGCGTCCTGATCCGCCGTGGCCACACCGAGTCGGCGGTCGACCTGTGTCGTCTCGCGGGACTCACCCCCGTCGGTGTCCTCGTCGAGGTCACCAACGACGACGGCACCATGAAGCGCGCCCCCGAGTTGCGGGAGTTCGCCGACGAGCACGGCCTGGCGATGATCTCCATCGAGGACCTGGTCCGCTACCGCCGACGCGTGGAGAACCACGTGGTGCGCGAGGCCGAGACCCGGCTGCCCACGAGCCATGGCGACTTCACGGCCGTGGGCTACACGATCACCGTCGACGGCAGTGAGCACATCGCCCTTGTCTACGGCGATCCCGCGACGATCGGCGGCGCCGGCCCGGTGCTGACCAGGGTCCACTCCGAGTGCCTGACCGGTGACGTGTTCGGCTCGAGTCGGTGCGACTGCGGCCCGCAGCTCGGCGAGGCGATGGAGCGGATTGTGGACGAGGGCAGCGGTGTCGTCGTCTACCTGCGCGGCCACGAGGGCCGGGGGATCGGGCTGGTTGCCAAGCTGCAGGCCTATCAGCTGCAGGACGGTGGTCGCGACACGGTCGATGCCAATCTTGACCTCGGCCTGCCTGCCGACGCCCGTCACTATGGCGCCGCAAGCCAGATCCTCAAGGACTTGGGCATCGGCCAGGTCCGGTTGCTCACCAACAACCCGGACAAGGTCACCTCGCTGGAGGACTACGGCATCAAGGTGACCGAGCGAGTGCAACTGACTCCGCACCCCAACGACCACAATCTCGCTTACCTGCAGACCAAACGCGACCGGATGGGTCACGACCTGCCGGGCCTCGAACTCGATCTCTCCACGGACCTCGAAGGAGCCAACTGACATGGCCGGACACGGTGCCCCCGAGATCGCGCCCATCGACTGCCACGACCTGCGCGTGGCCGTCGTCGCCGCCAGCTGGCACAACGTCGTCATGGACGGGCTGATCGCCGGCGCCCAGCGGGCGTTCGCCGACCACAAGCTCGAAGCCCCTGTCGTGGTGCGAGTCCCCGGTGTCTTCGAGCTGCCGGTGACCGCCGACGCCCTGGCCCCGTCATACGACGCCGTCATCGCGCTCGGTGTCGTCATCCGGGGCGGTACGCCGCACTTCGACTATGTCTGCAACGCCGCCACCGACGGGACCACCCGGGTCTAGCTCGACCACCACACTCCCAGCGGGTTCGGCGTCCTCACGTGCGACAACGAGCAGCAGGCGCTGGACCGTGCGGGCATCGAGGGTTCGCACGAGGACAAGGGCTATGAGGCCGCGGCCGCAGCGCTGCAGACGGCAGCGACGCTGAAGAAGATCCGCAGCCGCGGCTACGCGGGCTGAGACCGCCGAAGGTCGGCCCATCCGCACGCCGTAGGCTGACCTTCCGTGAAGACGTTCGACGAGCTGTTCGCAGAGCTCAGTGACAAGGCACGCACGCGGCCCGAGGGGTCGGGCACTGTCCGACAGCTCGACGCCGGTGTCCATGCGATCGGCAAGAAGCTGATCGAGGAGGCCGCTGAGTCCTGGATGGCCGCCGAGCATGAGGGCCGGGACGCGACCGCACTGGAGATCAGCCAGCTGCTCTACCACGCCCAGGTCCTGATGATTGCGAGCGGGCTCTCGCTCGAGGACGTCTACACCCACCTCTGAGGATTCAGACATGTTGAAGATCGCCGTCCCCAACAAGGGGGCACTCTCCGAGGCTGCCTCGGGCATGCTCCGCGAAGCCGGCTATGCCCAGCGCTCGGAGTCGAAGCAGCTCACCAAGATCGACCCGGACAACGAGGTCGAGTTCTTCTACCTGCGTCCGCGCGACATCGCACTGTACGTGGGTGAGGGCACCCTCGATGCCGGCATCACCGGTCGCGATCTGCTCCTCGACTCCGACAGCACCGCCATCGAGTCCCTCCAACTCGGTTTCGGTCGCTCCAAGTTCCGCTTCGCCGCCCGTCCCGGCACTGCCACGTCGGTCGCCGATCTCGCGGGCCTGCGGATCGCGACGTCGTACGACGGCGTGGTCCGTCGCCACCTCGCCGAGCAGGGCGTCGAGGCGAGCGTGGTCCGGCTCGACGGGGCGGTGGAGACCAGCATCCAGCTCGGCGTCGCCGACGTGATCGCTGACGTGGTGGAGACCGGCAGCACTCTGCGCAATGCCGGTCTCGAGGTGTTCGGTGACGTGATCCTCGAGTCCGAGGCCGTCGTCATCACCCGTCAGGACGCCGATCCGAGCGCCCTCGAGGTGTTCATGCGCCGCCTGCAGGGCGTGCTCGTGGCCCGGGCCTACGTGATGATGGACTACGACATCCGCGCCGAGAAGGTCGAGCAGGCCATCGCCCTCACGCCCGGCATGGAGAGCCCCACCGTCAGCCCGCTTCATCGAGAAGGCTGGGTCGCGGTCCGCGCGATGGTCAAGCGCGACAGTGCCCAGCGGGTGATGGACGAACTGTTCGCCCTCGGTGGACGGGCCATCCTGACGACTGACATCCACGCCTGCCGGCTCTGACGATGCCCGATCCTGCGCAGCCGACCGCGTTGCCACCGCTGCCGCGCACGTGGCGGCCGCTCGGTCCTCGGATAGCGGCCGCGGTGTTCGCGATCATCCTGGTCGGAGCCTTCGCCTGGCTGTGGATCAACTTCGACGACCAGACCAAGGCTGCGGTCAACGTGTTCGAGCGAGCAACGGTGGTCGGGTTCATCCTGCTCGGGATCGCCCTGCTCAACGCGCTCGCCCGATCGCGGGTCGTGGCGAGCGAGGACGGCCTGGACGTCGTCAACGGCTATCGGACCCGACACTTCGCCTGGTCGGAGATCGTTGCGGTCCGGTTCCCGCAGGGTGCCCCGTGGCCGCACCTGGACCTCGGTGACGACGTCCGGGTGTCGATGGTCGGCATCCAGGCGTCCGACGGCGCCCGCACGGCGACGGCGGTCCGCGAGCTACGTGCCTTGTACGCCGCCCGCCACGGCTGAGCCAGTCCGATTCCCTAGACCGCGCGGATTCCCCAGACCGCTCCATGGCTCGCGCCGGGCTCCAGCAC
>JASLDK010000063.1 GCA_030145945.1 Nocardioides sp. | reverse complement strand
CGTGTCCAATGCGGGCGGCGGCGCGAACGCGAACATCCAGACCTGGCGCCCCGCTGATGTCGTGTGGAGCGGTACGGCGGTCACGTTCACTGCTGCTCCCATCGCCCCGGTGACCGGTGGCGACGGGAGCAGCAGTGAACGTGACCGCCGTACCGCTCCACACGACATCAGCGGGGCGCCAGGTCTGGATGTTCGCGTTCGCGCCGCCGCCCGCATTGGACACGAAGTAGTGCGAGCTCGAGCCTTCGGTGTCGATCGCCGTGGAGCCGGCGGTGGCAGGCCCGAAGGTGTTGGCGATCATCGGCAGGACGCCACGTCCACGGTGGATGATCGGCGAGTCCCCGCCCAGGATCCCGTCGACCTTGTTGGCGCTCACCGTCCACCCGGTCGGTGTCGTCGCCGTCGTGGCCAGCATGTTGGCGTAGAAGAACCAGGTGTTGGTGTACGCCGGGTCGGCGATGTTCGCCGCCGACACCGACACCTGGTTGTTGGACACCACGTTGTTGGTGCCGACCTGACCTGCCCAGATCTGGGCATTGGCGCCGGCCCGAATGTCGGTGAAGGAGTTGCCGTCGACCAGCAGGCCGGCGTACGTCGAATCGGTGAAGTCCAGGACGTGTCCGACGGTCCCGTTGCGGAAGGTGTTGCCCTGCCAGGTCATCGCGTTGAACTGCTGGCCACCGCCGTTGTCCTGGAAGGCATAGCTGAGGCCGTCGAACGTGCTGCCGGTGACCGTGACACCCGTGCTGGTCACCGCGCCGGTGGCGCGCAGCCCGATGGCGTTGGGTTGGTTCCACGTGGAACCCGAGATCGCGATGTTCGAGGTCGTGACTCCCGGGCCCTGGAGCCAGATCGAGCCCTGTCCGGGAACGCGTACGCCGCCGCCCGGCTCGGTGCCGTCCACGGTGAAGGTGGACCCGGTGATCGTCAGGCCGCTGAGGACAGCCGACGGGTTGGCCTGGATGTCGGCGACGGCGTTGTCGGCGAAGCGCGAGTTGGTGATCGTGGTGTTCGCCAGCGTCGCCCGCTCGAGCACGAGCAGTCCGCCGCCGGCGCCGGCGAATCCGGTGGCGTTGAGGAAGGTGGATCCCGAGACCGTCAGACCGGCGACCGACGCGTCGGCGTCGACGACGATGGCGGAGGCGACGGCGTTGTTGCTGGTGAATCCGTCCACCGTGACGTCCGCGGCACCCGCGAGCAGCGCGATGCACGACTCGATGGCGATGTTGCCGCCCGGACTGTAGGTCGTGAAGTTGGTGCAGGTGCCGTCCGAGATCGTCGTCCGTGGCGCTTTCACCGAGATCACGGCGCGACCGCCCTGGATCTGGGTGAGCCCGGTGAGCGTCACGTCAGGCGAGCCGATCAGGAAGACACCGAGGTCGGAGTCGGGCGAGACCACGCCGTACTGGCCGCCGAAGTCGATCGTCACCGGGACCGCCGCCTCGATGTCGAAGACGTAGCCGAGGGGCGAGGCAGCCGCGCGCGTCAGACCGCCGGAGGCATCGGTCTTGCGCATCGCGATCGTGTTCGAGGTCGGGAGAAGGATGTCCGGGCGACCGCTGGCGGCCGGGTTGGTGAGCTCCGGCGCGAAGTCGATGAGCACCGGTCCGCTGCCGGCCGGCACCGAGTTGGCCGCGGCGATCGCTGCTGTCAGCGAGCACTGCGGGACGGTCTCGCTGTCCACGCAGCCGGCCATCGAGTTGCCGGTTCCCGGCGCGCTCATCGCCAGTGTGGTGACGGTCAAGGTCACGGCGGGAGCCGTCGGCACAGCTGCCGTGGCCGGCGCCAGGACAGGGGTCTGTCCGGGGCTCAACGACACGAAGCCCGCCATCGTCGTACCCAACGCAGCACACGCCACGAGCACGACGGCCGCAGCCCGCCCTCGGATGGTCCTCGGGAGCATGAGGCGCTCCTGTTCACGTTCGACTCGACACTGGGGAAGATGTGTCTGAGCGGGACGCTAGTTATCGCTCGAGGCCGATGCGGGGCAAACTCCGCCGCGACCCCCGAAAATGACCTCCGGACGGGGGTCGTGATTCCCCTCCATCCCGATTTCGAGGAGCCTCCACCCATGTCCACATCCGCGTCCGTCACCGCCGATGACCTTCGCCACCTGGCCCGCTGCGTCGAGCTCGCCGAGGCCGCCGTTGCGATCGGCGACGAACCGTTCGGCTCCGTCCTCGTCGACGCCGACGGCAAGGTCCTGTTCGAGGACCACAACCGGGTCAGCGACGGCAACGCGACCCGCCACCCCGAGCTCGCGATCGCCCTGTGGGCGGCAGAAAACCTGCCGTACGCCGAGCGCGGCGCGCTGACCGTCTACACCTCCGGCGAGCACTGCGCGATGTGCTCGGCCGCCCACGCCTGGGCGGGCCTGGGCCGGATCGTGTTCGCGACCTCGACCCCGCAGCTGGTCCAGTGGTACGGCGAGCTCGGCCTGCCCGCCGCTCCCGTCCTGCCCCTGCGGATCACCGAGGTGGCGCCGGGCATTCCGACCGACGGCCCGGTCGAGGAGTTCGCCGAACAGGTGCGGGCGCTGCACGCCGCGCACCACGGCCGGGCCTGAGCGGTCGGGAGGGCCCTGTCGGGGGCACCCGGCAGACTTCCGCCATGGCCGAGCGACGCAACGAAACCCCAGCCCCCGACTCGGAGATCATCAACGAGCGGTGGGACGGCGAGGACCTGTCGGGACGGACCTTCCAGCGGGTCTCGTTCGTCGACGTCGACCTGACCGACGTGCTCGCGCGTGGCGCGACGTTCGAGGAGTGCACCTTCCGCAGTTGCGACCTCAACGGTGCTCAGTTCACCGACACGGGCTTCCTCAACTGCACGTTCACCCGGTCCGCCTTCTTCGGCGCCAGGTTCGAGACCTGCAAACTGGTGGGTTCCATGTTCGAGCGGTGCCGGTTCGGCCCGTTGGAGGTGATCGGCGGCAACTGGAGCCTGGTCAGCCTGTCCGCCGCCGACCTGCGCAAGGTCACCTTCCGCCGGGTGACCCTGCGCGAGGCGGACCTGAGTGGCGCACGGTTCAACGAGGCCACGCTGCATCACGTCGACCTGACCGGCGCCTGGCTGCACGAGACCGACTTCGGCGGCGCCGACCTGCGCGGCTCCAACCTCGAGTCGGTCGATCCGGTGCAGGCCAAGCTCGGCAAGGCCGTCGTCGACCTCGATCAGGCCGTCGCGTTGGTGCGGTCGTTGGGGCTGCGGGTCGAGGTCGACGTACCGCTCGACTCTTGAGGCGTCAGGCCTTCGTGACGGCGGCGAGCACCTGGTCCAGCTTGGCCTTCAGGTCAGGGACCTCGTCGAGCAGCACGAGCTTGTCGTTGAGGTCGGCGAGCAACGTCTCGACCTGACCGAGCACGACCTTGGTCTCCGCGAGGGTGGTGTCGACCGAGGCGAGCTTGACGTCGACGCCGCTGAGGGTGCCGTCCACGTTGACGAGCGTCTTGTCGACGTTGGTGAGGGCGACCTCGGCGTTCTTGAGCACCTTGTCGGCGCGTTTGAGGACGTCAGCGACGGGGTTCAGGCCCACGGTTTCTCCTTGCTTCGAATGCTGCAGTGGGGATCACTCTGGCAGGCGCAGGCTCAACCGATGCGTCCCAACACGGCTTCCGACTCGACGAGTCCCTGATCACTGGGCGCCTCACCGCGACCGAACACCTTCTCGGCCTGCTTGGCACGCCACTCGAGATGGGCCTCGGCGGGCCTCTCGAAGCCGTAGCGGGCGCGACCCTCGGCGGGTGAGACCACCTCGGGGTTGGTCGGCGCGATGCCGAGGAACGCGGGTGCGACGACGGGCACGGTGCTCGGGGAGAGCAGCTTCAGGATGCGCAGCTGCAACTGCTTGCTGGCGCCTGTTGCGAGGAAGGTCGCCCGCAGGAAGGGACGGACGGCGATGTCGACGGCTCGTGACTGTCGCAGGTCGCCCATCTCCCGCATCCACTGCGGAAGGGTCGCGATCACGCCCGCCCGGAAGAACGCCGCGACGACCCACTGCGCCGGCTTGAGCACGATCGGTACCTCGACCAGTTGGGTGACGTCCATCAGGTGCTTCATCGCGCGCTGCGCGATCGGGGAGCCGGACATGATCGGCCGCATCCGCTCGTAGTAGGCACGCAGTTCTTCTCGGTTGCGCGGGACATCCGCGGGGTTGCAGGTCTGCAGCTCGGCGGCGGTCGCGCAGTCGGCCCAGTACGCCGCCTCCTCGGCCGGCGTCAGCGGCCCGGGGCCGTACATCTCGTAGGCCTTGAGCACCGAGTGCCAGCCAGTGACGAGGATCCAGAGCTGGGAGTCCGGGTCGTTGGCGTCGTACCTCCCCCCGCCGTAGGGCTCGGTCCCGATCGCCTTGCTGTGCACCTTGACCAGGACGTCGGCTGCCTTGAGGGCGGGTCGGCTGCCGCCGAACGCAACCAGCGCGAAGTAGTGGATCGTGCGGTCGTAGCGGGTCTTCGGGTGCCGATGGATGTCCTGGGTGTGGTCGACGGATGCGACCAGGTTGGGGTCGAGCTCCTCCACCACGACGGCCCGGCTGAAGCCGATGGTCAGCGACGTCGGGTGGCCCCAGACCTTCCAGGCGACCGAGTCGGGGCCGAAGAATCCGTAGTCCTCATTGGGGGTGATCTCGCGCATGACACCAGAATGCTACAGTTGTGTAGTAAATGGAAGTAGGGCGATGGGAGAAGATGTCGCCATGACCGAGCAGGCCCGCAAGAGGCGCCCGTACGCCGCCCGCGTGCCGTTGCCCGAGCGTCGCGAGCAGCTCCTCGACGCGGCGCTGGCGATCATCGACCGCGACGGGTACGACGGCATCTCGATCGACGCGATCGCACGCGAGGTGGGCGTCACCCGGCCGGTCGTCTACGGCGCCTTCGACGGCCTCGGGCCGCTGCTCGGCGCGCTCCTCGACCGCCAGCAGAGGCGGGCGCTGGCCCAGCTCTACGGGGCCATTCCCCTCGCGTCCTTGCTGACCCCCGGCGGCATCGACGCTGCCGTGATCGCTCGGCAGGCGATCCCCGCACTGCACGCGATGCTGCTCGCCGATCCCGTCACCTGGCGCGCGATCCTGCGCTCGCCGGCCAACGTCCCCGAGGTCGTCCGCCAGCGCATCGAGGGCGACCGCGCCCGGGTCCGCGGCACGATCGAGCTCGGCGTACGCATGCTCCTCCCCGGTGCCGACGCCGAGGTCCTCGCCCACACCGTCATCGCCGTCCTCGAGCATTTCGGTCCGCTCGTCCTGGACGACCCTGAGCGGTTCAGCTCCTCGCGGTTGCTCGCCGTGGTCGAGGGCATGGTGGGCATGGTCGAAGGCATGGCCGGGGAGCTGCGCTCGTGAACGCCACGGCTGCGACCCGCTTGGCGAGCGTGGTCGATGCCGTTGTCGTCGGGCGACTCCTGTTCGACTTCAACACCGAGTTCGAGACGCCGACACCGAGCGCCGCCGACTTCGCCGACCGCTTCACCACGCTGCTGGCCCGACCGGACGTCCTCGTCGTCCTCGCCGAGGACCCGGGGGCGGGGTCTGCGACGAGCACCGCGACCGGGTTCGGACTCCTCACGCTGCGACCCACACCGTACGGCGATGGGCCCCTCGCCCAGCTCGAGGAGCTGTACGTCGTCCCCAGCCTGCGTGACCGGGGCATCGGCACCGCGCTGCTGACCCGCGCGGTCGCCGAGGTCGAGGCCCGCGGCGGGATCGAGGTGCACATCAACGTCGACGAGGTCGACGCCGACACCCGGCGGTTCTACGAGCGGCACGGGTTCACGAACATCCAGCCGGGCGCGGACTACCGGATGCTCTGCTACCTCCGAGAGCTCCGATGAGTGTCGCGCTCCGTCCGGCCCGGGTCGGAGAGGCCGCGCTGTTGTCGGACCTGGCGCTGCGCTCCAAGGCCCACTGGGGATACGACGACGCCTTCCTCGACGCCTGCCGCTCCGAGCTGACGCTGACGGATGCCGACCTGGCGCTGCGTCGCGTCGTGGTCGCGGAGTTCTTGGGTGTGGATGGCGCTCAGGTGGTCGGCTTCGGCACGCTGGAGGGCGCACCGCCCACGGGAGAGCTCGGCATGCTCTTCGTCGACCCGGCCGCCATCGGACGCGGGGCGGGGCGCTCGTTGCTCGCGCACCTCGTGTCCGCGGCTCGGGATGCGGACTTCGCGCTGCTCACCATCGACGCCGACCCGTACGCCGAGGCCTTCTACCTCGCTGCTGGTGCCGTGCGGGTGGGGTCGATCCCCTCCGGGTCGATCCCCGGCCGGGTGCTCCCGCAGCTGGAGATCAGGCTCTGATCTGTCGGTGACCTTTGGCCCCGGCCTGGTCGGCTTCCACGCCACTGACGCGTTCGCAACAACCGTGCTGACCACACGGTCGTGACGTCGGTGAACCACGATCGTCCATCACAGCCATGCTCCCGGACCGTTGTGACGAAGCGGTCGGGCGGAGGAGTGCCCGGGCGTCGAATCCCGGCGCCATCCGGTTATCGGTGGCGCGTACTTCAAGCAGCGTCAACCAAACGCCGCCGATGACCCTCCGACGGAGGATCGTGCGCGATCTGCTCAGCCAGAGGCCTCGGATCGCGCTCGATGACGCCCGGCCGCCGGAAAGGCGGCCTTGCCGGAAGCGTCACCGATGTCCCAACACATGCCGAAAATGCAGCGAGACAGTCCGCCCCATCTCCTTGACTTCGAACACCTGTTCGATAGACTGAGCGCATGACTTCACCCGGAGCGCTCCACGAGGCCACCGCCGTGGCCGAGCGTTCCGCGGAGCTCGCGCAAGAGCAGTGGGACCGCCTCGACGCCACCGACACCGTGCTGGCCGTCGAAGCCCTCATCGCGGCGAAGAACCACCTCGACGCCGCCCTCCTCCAAGGCATCGAACGCCTCGAGGACACCAACGCCCTCCACGGCCTCGGCTGGGCCTCCGCCAAGGAGTTCCTCACCCACCTCACCGGCGGACACAAGGGCACCGGCGGCGGGATGGTCCGCGCCATGAACCAGATCCGATCCCTGCCCCTCGTCCAGGCCGCGCTCAACGACGGCCGGGTCACGCTCCCCCAGGCCCGCGCCATCGCGGCCAAGGTCCGCACCCTTCCCGACGCACCCCAGTTCCGCGACGCCGTCGCCGACTCCATGCTCGCCCTGGTCGACGAGCATGGTCACGACGCCTCCGACCTCCAGATCGCGTTCGCCGACATCGTGCGCCAACACGACCCGGACGGCGAGTTCTACGACGCCGAGAAGGAGAAGGCCAAAGCCGAACGCGGCGCCCACCATGAGCGCCACCTGTCCTTCGCCGAGGATGACTTCGGCGGCGTCCGGATCAAGGGGTACGGCACCGTGGAGGACGTCGAGCTCATCAAGACCACCCTGCTTCCGCTCTCCGCACCCGTCACCACCGAGCCGGGCGCCTGCGGCGGCCACCGCCCCTCCCGCGGCCCATCCGGAACAAGGGAGCCGGAGTTCGACGAACACGGCGAACCCACCCACCGCAACTGCCCCACCCCCAACTGCGGCCACGACGGACGAGACCCCCGCGACCACGGCACCCGCCTGTGGGACGCACTCGTCGAGGCCTGCACCCGCCTGCAGAACACCGACACCCTGCCCCGCGACCACGGCACCCGTTCCCGCGTCATGGTCCTGATCGATCAGGACTCCTTGAAGCAGCAGGTCATCGACGCCGGCCTCGCCCGCCCCGGCCACACCATCACCGGCGGGCACATGTCAGCCCACGCCATCCGCCGCCTCGCCTGCGATGCCGACATCATCCCGACCGTCCTCGGCAGCGACGGCCAGATCCTCGACGTCGGCCGCAGCCAACGCCTCGTCACTCCCGCCCAATGGATGGCCCTGATCGCCCGCGATCGGCACTGCGCCTTCCCCGGCTGCAACCGCATGCCCCTGGCATGCGACGCCCACCACATCGTCCACTGGGCCGACGGAGGCACCACCGCACTCGACAACATGATCATGCTCTGCCGCCACCACCACATGGTCATCCACAACAGCCCCTGGACCGTCCACATCGACCTCCCCACCGGCCAACCCGTCTGGACACCACCCCAACGCCGGGCAAAGCCACCCGGCAGCATCCCGCCAACCAGCCCACCACCCCCGCCGACGACGACGTCCCCACCACGGCCAACCTGGCCACCACCAGCACACTCCCACGCCGCCTGACGGCGTTCGCGCGCCCGGCGGCTGTCCACAGGCCGCACCGCAGTCAGTGGCGGGGCCGGGGCAATCGGGATAGCGTCCTGAGCGCGTCCCGGTCCGGGCGCTCAGTTCTCGGGAGGACCCTTGCGCCTACGTCATCAGTACGCCACGCTCCTTGCGGCCGCACTGCTCGCCTCACCGCTCGCCGGCTGCGGAGACGGCGACCCGCCGAAGACCGCACCCTTCACACCAACCGGCCACATCGAGACGCCGATTCCCACCCCGTCGCAGTCCGCAACGGCTGACGCACCGGTCGAGCCGACGCTTCCCGACGCCGCCACCCAGGCGACCGAAGAGGGCGCCCGGGCGTTCATCGCCTACTACTGGGACCTCATCAACTACGCACAGGCCACCGGGGATGTGAAGCCGCTCAAGGCGGCGTCCAGTTCCAGATGCACGACCTGTCAGACGGGCATCAAGGGCATCAAGAAGTTGTACAAGGGCGGGGGACACACCGTCGGCGGTGCCTACTCGATCAAGTTCGACAAGGTGCAGCAACTGGAAGGATCAGCCCGCTTGATTGTGTTTGAGGCGTTGCTCTCTGTTGCCAACGAGCAGCAGACCGTGACGAACCCGGACGGCTCTGAACACGTCTCTGCTCCTGGGACTGCTGGCGCCGCCGTCGGCTGCCAATGGCACGCCGACCACTGGCTCCTCGAAGTGATGGACCTCAAGCGATGAAGCTCCCGGCCGCTCTCCTCATCGTGAGCGTCGTCGTGGCTGGACCGTCCGCCCAGGCCGACACCACAAAGCCGAGTAGCC
>JASLDK010000052.1 GCA_030145945.1 Nocardioides sp. | reverse complement strand
TCAGAAGACCCAGAGGGCCGAACATCTTCATCAAGACCGCCCGGCGCCGCTGCTAGTTCGCTGCTGGGAAGTCGATCCCGGCTTCGCGAAGTGTCGCCTCGATCTTCTCGATGTTCGCCTGAGTGCCCTTGAGCAGGGAGGCCTGCGCGGCGTCGTGTTTGGCCTCGAGCTTGCGGGCCGCGGCGATCACCTCCTCGGCGAACGCGACGGGCACAACAACGATGCCCTCTTCGTCGCACACGACGATGTCACCTGGCGAGACGACCGTGCCGCCGCAGGCGATCGGCACATTGACCTCCCCCTGGTCAGGGCCGCACGGCCCCTCGGCGCAGCCGATCCCGCGAGCGAACACGGGAAGCCCGTCCTCGGCGATCTCGTCGACGTCGCGCACGATGCCGTCGAAGATGGCCGCTGCCCCCCCACGGTGGAGGAGACCACGCATCATGTTGGAGCCAGCCAGGACCGAGGTCATGTTGCTGACGGCGTTGACGACCACGATGTCGCCTGCCCGCGCTGTGTTGAGCGCGTACTTGATCAGGAACTCAGAGTTCGTCGGAACCGACACCGTCAGTGCAGGGCCGGCGATACGCGTCACGGGACGATGCACCGGCGCGATCTCGGAGCTGATGGTGTACGAGCCACCCATCACGTCCGAAAGGTCAGTCGTACGGATCTGAGCGAGCTCCTTGACCAGAGCTTCGTCCGGAGCCGGCGCCGGCGGAAGAATTCGTGCACCCAATGGCATGTCGTTCGCCTCCCTCAGACCCAGCCGGTGGCGGGATCGTAGTGACCGGATTCGTCAGGGCTCATTCCGAAGTCCTCCCAGCGAGTGTCACGGATGCTTCCGTAGTGCTCGCGTGACTTCCGGATCATGTCGAGGTCGATCTCGTACGACGCAATTCCCTCTTCAGCGCCGAGCTGCACCAGCAGGTCGGCCTTGGGTCCCATGATTGCGGTACCACCGAACCAGTTGAAGTGATCTTCTTGACCACACACGTTGTTCTGGATGATGTAGATGGAGTTCGCCACTGCATTGACGTGGATCTCCGGAATCCAGTTGCGGTTGCCGAAAGCGGTGGGCGTGTTGTTGACCACGAACACCATCTCGGCGCCCTTGAGCGTCAGGATGCGGAACACCTCGGGATAGTGCCGGTCGAAACAGATGGCGACGCCGATCTTGCCGTACGGCGTGTCGAAGACCGGGTAGGGAATGTTGCCAGGAGTGAAGTAGTGACGCTCCTGCATGCCCGGGATCGAAGGGATGTGGCGCTTGCGGTAGCGGCCGAGCAATCCCTCCGGGCCGATGATGGCCGCGGTGTTGTAGTAGGTGTGGAACGCGGCATCGATCTCCCAGATCGGCGAGATCAGGTAGATGTCGAGCTCCTTGGCGAGGGCCATCATCCGCTGGGTCGTCGGCCCGTCCGGAATCTGCTCTGCGAGGTCCCACAGACTCTTCACCGAAGTGTCGTCAACGTCGATCTCCTCGATGTATCCGGGAAGATAACCGGTCGAGAACAACTCCGGAAGAGAAATGATCTTGGCACCTTCTGCTGCGGACTTGCGGACCAGTTCCTCCGCACGGTTGACGTTGTACTCGACGTCACGGAACCTCCGGGTGAACTGGATTCCGGCGACCTGCACTTGTCGACTCATCTAAACGGGCTCCTTTGGTAATTGAGCTTTCGCACTATCGCGGCTCGTTGACGTCTGCTGTCGTCATACCGGAATGCTTCCTTTTGCCCGTTTGGAAGGAAAGAGGCCGAGGGCGCAAGGAAGCACGCGTCAGCATCAGGAACGGTGATGCCTGCCCTGCGACAGGGCACAGCACAGCAGCGCGACAGGGCACAGCACAGCAGCGGGCGGCCCGACGGCATCGGGCACGCCGAGGCTGTTCCCCCGCGATCGAGTGCGACCGCGGATCAGCCGAGAATGCCCTCCAGGGGCGCGGCGATGTCGCGCAAGGAACCGACGAATGCCTCTACCAGGGGGGTGGCGCCATCAGCAGCGAACGCCGCATAGACGATGCGCATCGCGTTGGCGTCGGCAAGCGTGACCCCCTTGATCCCCTCCATCGGAACGAAGCCCAGCGCGGGCAGCAGCGCCACCCCGACGCCTTGACCCACGAGTCGCTCGATGACGTCCGGGTCATTGGTGCGGAAGCCCACGTTGGGCACCATGCCGGCGGCAGCGCCGAGCTCCTCGAGCAGTTCAGCACCAGGCGTGCCTTCATGGCTCGCGATCCACTTCTCGTCGCTCAGGTCAGCCATCGACACCGGCCCCGAGTCCGCGAAGCGGTGCCCCTCTGGAAGAACCAGCACCATGCGCTCCTTGAGCAGCTCGACGAAGGTGACCTCCTGGCTCCACTTCCGCTGGGAGGGACCATGTGAGTAGACGAGCGCGAGGTCCAGATCACGGGCCGCGAGAGCACGCAGCAACTCGGTGGGAAGCCCTTCCTCGAGCACGACCTCGCTGCCCGGGAAGTCCTTGACGAAGCTGCTCACCGCCGCGGGCAGCAGGTGCTGACTGGCTGTGCCGAACGCACCGACCCGGATGTTGCCGGCCCAGCCCTGCGAGATGGCGCGGATCTGGTCGCGGAGTCGATCCAGCGCCATCAGCACTTCGTTGGACCGGTCGGCGATCTGGCGGGCGATCGGAGTCGGATGCACGCTGTGGGCGCGCCTCTCGAAGAGCTCGACCTTGCAGGTCCGTTCGAGCGCGGCGATCTGCTGGGACACAGCGGACGGTGAATATCCCAGGTCCTTTGCCGCGCCAGAGAAGGAGCCGTGTCGCACCACGGCCACGAGGGTGCGCAATTGCACGACATTCGTCACGCTGAAGACCTGTGCCACGGTGCCTCCTGAGCTCTTCGTCACGCTGGATGGGCCTGACCATAGACGATCAGTTGCTCTGGTGCTCACGCTCGCCAGGTTGCGTCCTGGCCACCTTCTCAACCTCGCATCGACGCTGCCAGCATGGCGAACCTTGTTGAAATCCCGAGTTGGAAGAGGTCCCCATGAGCAACCGCGTGAGAGTGGGAGCTCTCGACATTGACGCCGGCCTCCATCGGTTCGTGGAGGACGAAGCCATCCCCGGATCGGGGGTCGAACCCGGTCAGTTCTGGGCCAGTCTCGAGCAGGCGGTGGTCAAGCTCGGTGCCTGGCAACAGCAGTTGCTCGATCGCCGGGAGGAGCTCCAGGTTGCGATCGACGACTACCACCTGAAGCACGACGTGCTGGACCGCACGGCGTACGAGAGTTTCCTCGACGAGATCGGCTACCTCCTGCCGGTCCCGAACGACGTCGAGATCAGCACGACCGGCGTCGATCCCGAGGTCGCCACCACGGCCGGGCCGCAGCTCGTCGTTCCCGTGAGCAATGCGCGCTACGCGCTCAACGCTGCCAACGCGCGATGGGGATCGCTCTACGACGCGCTCTACGGCACCGACGCGGTTCCTCTCGACGCGGACACCGCCCCGGGGACGGCGTACAACCCGACTCGGGGCGCCGAGGTCATCCGGCGAGGTCGCGAGCTCCTCGACCGGATCGCTCCGCTGTCGGGAGCCAGCCACGCCGACGTGACCTGCTACTTCGTCGACGACGACGGCCTCGTCGCCACCGTCGCGGACCGGGAGACTCGCCTGGAGACGCCGGAGGCGTTCGTCGGGCGGCGCGGTCCGGCCGAGTCCCCGGACGCGGTCGTGCTCCTCCATCACGGCCTGCACGTCGAGATCCAGGTCGATCGCACCCACTCGATCGGTACGACGGACCCGGCCGGCGTCAGCGACATCCTCGTCGAGGCCGCGCTGACCACCATCATGGACCTGGAGGACTCCGTCGCAGCCGTCGACGCTGCGGACAAGGTCGGCGCGTACCGGAACTGGCTCGGTCTGATGCAGGGGACGCTCACCGAGCAGGTCACCAAGGCCGGGGTGACGACGGAGCGCAGACTCAACCCGGATCGCCAGTTGACGTCCGCCTCAGGGCAACCCGTCAACCTCCCGGGTCGCTCGCTCATGTTCATCCGCCAGGTCGGTCACCTGATGACCACCGACGCAGTGCTGCACCTGTCCGAGGGCCCCATCTTCGAGGGCATCCTGGACGCCTTCGTCACGGCCCTGTGCAGTTCCCACGATCTCCGTCGCGGGGACCGGGCGTTGAACTCCCGCACCGGATCGATGTACGTCGTCAAGCCCAAGATGCATGGACCCGACGAAGTGGAGCTCACCTGCGCTCTGTTCGCTGCGGTGGAGGAGACGCTGGGGCTCGCTCCCGCGACCATCAAGGTGGGCATCATGGACGAGGAACGGCGCACCTCGCTGAACCTCGCGGCCTGCATCGCAGCAGCGTCGGACCGAGTTGCCTTCATCAACACCGGATTCCTGGACCGGACCGGCGACGAGATCCACACCTCCCTACTGGCCGGTCCGATGGCCCGCAAGGAGCAGATGAGATCACTGCCCTGGATAGCGGCGTACGAGAACAGCAATGTCGACGTTGGACTGTCCTGCGGACTCGCAGGACGAGCACAGATCGGCAAAGGCATGTGGGCCGCACCCGACGCCATGCACTCGATGCTGGAGCAGAAGGTCGGACACCCTGCTTCCGGGGCATCGTGTGCCTGGGTTCCGTCGCCGACGGCGGCAACCCTCCACGCGCTCCACTACCACGAGATCGACGTGGCAGGCCGCCAACGCGAACTCCTGGCCCAGGGACCGCGAACCCGACGAAGTGACATGCTCCAGATTCCACTGGCGGATCCAGCGAGCTGGTCCGACGACGAGCGCCTGCACGAACTCGACAACAACGTGCAGAGCACCCTGGGGTACGTCGTACGCTGGATCGACGCCGGCGTCGGATGCTCCAAGGTCCCCGATCTCTCGGGCACCCCCCTCATGGAGGACAGGGCGACCTGCCGGATCTCGTCGCAGCACGTCGCCAACTGGCTCCTTCACGGGGTCGTCGACGCTGCACAGGTCGAAGAGAGCCTGCGACGGATGGCGATCCTGGTGGACAAGCAGAATGCAGGCGACCCTGACTACCTCCCGATGGCACCGTCCTACGACGGGGAGGCCTTCCTCGCAGCACGCGAACTCCTGCTCGAAGGTGCAGCCCAACCACGTGGCTACACCGAACCCATCCTTCACCGGCGCCGCATGGCTGCCAAGAACCTGAGGAGTCACGCATGAGCATGTCCCTGGAATCCGCGGATCTCATCATCAAGGGTGCGCGGGAGTACGCCGCGCGCGAGGGCCTGGCACCGCTGACGGTCGTCGTGCTGGACGCCGGTGCTCACGTCAAGGCAGTCGCTCGCGAAGACGGCGCGGCCATCAGGAGGTTTGAGATCGCCCACGGCAAGGCCAACGGCGCGCTCTCCCTCGGCGTCGGTTCGCGGGCGCTCATGGAGCGCGCCGAAGCGCAGGCGTACTTCATCGCGGCTGCAACCAGCGCGATCGGCGGCCATCTGGTTCCAGTGCCCGGCGGCGTGCTGATCCGCACGACCGACGGCACCCTGATCGGGGCAGTCGGGATCTCGGGCGATGCCTCCGACGCGGACGAAGCGG
This sequence comes from Nocardioides sp., assembly GCA_030145945.1. Classification (GTDB taxonomy): domain Bacteria; phylum Actinomycetota; class Actinomycetes; order Propionibacteriales; family Nocardioidaceae; genus Nocardioides. Next base: position 148 of record JASLDK010000052.1, on the reverse strand, counting down.
CCTGCGTCGCGGGAATCGAGGCTGCAGGGCTCGTTGCCCAGATCGCCTAGCGCCAGAAGACGACGCACCGCGACATCTCGCGAGACCGAGGCGGAGCGCCGCGCTCGGGACCGCTCGACATCGAGACCGCTTCTGTCGGAAGGGCCCG
>JASLDK010000042.1 GCA_030145945.1 Nocardioides sp. | reverse complement strand
CCTCGAGCTCTCGATCCACCACGTGCTGACCAAGGGGCTCGACGCGTCCGAGGTGATCCTCGAGACCGACGACGGGGTCGACCTGCTCCCCGCCACGATCGAGCTCGCCCGCGCCGAGGCCGACCTCCTGACGCGCACCGGCCGGGAGCACGTCATCCGCGGGGTGCTCGAGGACCTCGCCGAGACCGGACCGGCCTACGACTGGGTGCTGCTGGACTGCCCGCCCTCGCTGGGCGTCCTCACGGTGGCCGCCCTCACCGCGGCCGACGGCGTGCTGGTGCCGCTGCAGTGCGAGACGCTGTCGCACCGCGGCGTCGGACAGCTGCTCGACACGGTCCACGACGTGCGCCGGTTCACCAACAGGGGCCTCGAGGTCTGGGGCGTGCTCCCGACGCTGTACGACGGCCGCACCACCCACTCGCGCACGGTGCTGGAGACCATCAGCGAGACCTACGACCTGCCGGTGATCGAGCCGCCGATCCCGAAGACGATCAAGTTCGCCGAGGCGCCTGCCGCCGGGCGCTCGATCCTCGCGACGAGCCGGACCAGCAAGGGTGCCCAGGCCTACCGTGAGGTCGCTGGATCACTGATCGCGCGATCGGCTCGCTGAGTGACCTCGTGAGCCAGCCTCGCCACTCGACCAGGACGACCGCGAACTCCGCCGGCCGGCACCGGGCGGCGCCCAAGCCCCGATATGGCCGGATCGCGACGGTCGCGGTCGCCGCGTTCGTCACCGTCGTCGCCGTCGCCGGCGGGCTCGGTCTGCTACCGACGGCCGATGACACCGCCGAGGCGAGCGCGAATCTGAGCACGGGCAAGGCGACCAGCACGCCGAAGGACTCCAGCGCCACCGCAGCGAAGGCCGCCGATGCCGCCGGCGATCCTGCCGGCCAGTCTGCAAGCAAGTCGCAGGCTGACGCGGACCCCGCCGCCGTCACCCCCGTGGAGCAGCCTCCGTCGGACGCCGCACAGAAGGCAGCGCAGAAGGTCGCCAACTCCGACCGGACCCTGCCGCCCGACTCCGGCTCGGGTCGCCGGATCGTCTTCAGCCAGGGCCGTCAGAGGGCCTGGCTGGTCGACAGCAGGGGTCACGTCGAGCGGACCTACCTGGTGTCGGGCAGCCTCACCGACAACCTCAAGCCCGGCACCTACTCCGTCTTCTCCCGCAGTCGCAACGCGATCGGGATCGACGACTCGGGCACGATGGAGTACTTCGTGCGCTTCACCTACGGCACCGGGGGAGCGGCCATCGGCTTCCACACGATCCCGGTCGATGAGGGCAAGCCGGTCCAGACGAGGGCCCAACTCGGCAGCCCGCGTTCGCACGGTTGCATTCGCCAGGATCGTGCCGACGCCATCGCTTTGTGGGACTTCGCTCCGACCGGAACGAAGGTCGTCGTCACCGCCTGAATCACGGCTGACATCACTCGCGACCGACCGCTTATAGCACCTCGCGATTTGCCCGGCGCAGGGGGCGTCTGCCTAGGGTGCCCGAATGCTTGCACCACTTGGAAAGCACCTGCAACGACCTGCCGCGCGTCTCGGCGTACTGCTGAGCGCGGCGCTGACGGCCCTCGTCCTCGCACTGTCCCTGGTCGCGCCCAGCGCGACGGCGATCCCGGTCCGACCCGGCGGCGACCCGGACCCGGCCGCACCGACGACGCCTGCCGCCGCTTCGCAGAAGGGCGGTGGTTTCGAGGTTCGCGCCATGACCTTCAACATCCTCACCGCCTCGATGGCCCCGGGGGGCCTCACCCGCGCCAACCGCGCGGCGACCGAGGTCCAGAAGCGGACGCGCAACGTGGTCGCGTTCCAGGAGGTCCACCAGTCGCAGCTGAAGGTGCTGCGCAAGCGCCTCTCGCGGTTCAAGTTCTGGCCCCGTCGCACGCTCGACAACTTCAGCGGCGCCATCCAGCTCGCCTGGAAGACCGACGACTACGACGAGCTCGACAAGGGCGCGATCTACCGTCCCTCGATGGGCAAGCAGCGCGCCATTCCGTGGGTCAAGCTGAAGGAGCGCAAGACCAAACGGATCCTCTACGTCGTCGCGATCCACAACGCTCCGGGTGGCCTCGAGCACGAGCGTGACGTCTCCACGGTCAAGGAGATCAAGCTGATCAAGCGCCTCGGCGCCAAGGGCAAGCCGGTGCTGGTCATGGGTGACATGAACGAGCGCGTCGAGTTCTGCAAGCGGGTCGCGAAGGCGACCGACCTGGTCTCCCTCGGCGGCACCAAGAAGAAGCCTTGCCCCGTTCCGCCGAAGGCCGGTCCCGACTGGATGATGGCGACCTGGACGGGCACCAGGTTCAGTGACTACGAGAAGGTCTACAACGGCATCAGCGACCACCCGATGCTGGTCGGCAACGTCTGGGTCGAGCCGGAGAAGAACGTGCCGGCCTCGGTTCCCGTCAACTGACGTCTGAACCTGACGCCTGAACCCGACGCCTGAACCTGGCGCCGAGACGGTCGTTCCCGTGGGGGACGGCCGTCTTCGTCATTTCGGTGCCTCGTTCCAGTTATGAGCATTAACAACACTGGAATACTATTCTTAATATGAGGTACGCCGTCGCGCTCGCGCTGCTCGTCGCCACGCTCGTCGTCGGTCCCGCGGCCAAGCCCGCGATCGCGGACGAGGGGAGCGACGCCTGGGTGCCCACGCCGGGCGTGGTGTTCAACAACCCGATGGGCGGCTTCAAGGCCCGCACCCGCGTCGTGCAACAGGTGCACCAGGCGATCAAGCACGCTCCTGCCGGTTCGACGATCCGCATCGCGACGTACAACATCGATCGCCGGGACACGGCCCGCCTCCTGCTGAAGGCTCACGCGCGAGGCGTTCACGTCCAGATCGTCGTCAACGACAACATCATCGGGAAGACCATCCGCGGCCTTCAGGCACGCCTGGGTGGCAACCGCAAGGCGGACAGCTTCCTCTACATCTGCCGCAGCGCCTGCCGAAACCCGAACCCGGTCGGCAACCTGCACATGAAGATCTATTCGTTCAGTCAGGCCGGTGCGGCGACCTCGGTGCTGATCAGCAGCTCCAGCAATCTCGGGTACGGCGCGGCGGCCGGCCAGTGGAACGACGCCCTCACCATCACCGGCGACGACGCGCTCTTCGGTGCCTGGACGACCGTGTTCGAGCAGCTGAAGCGGGACCGCACCGCCACGCCGCGCCATCTCGAATACGACAGCGAGACCGTCGGCGCCGACTTCCAGCGGCAACTGGCCACGGCCGCGTCCGCGAGGACGGCGACCGGTGATCCGCAACTGAAGCGGCTGCGTCGTGTCGACTGCGTCGCACAGGGCGGTTTCGGCGACGGGCAGGGTCACTCGGTCGTGCGGGTGAACATGTATGCGTGGTACGCCGGGCGCGGCGAGGCCCTCGCCCGCGAACTCGCCTCCATGAAGGCCGCGGGCTGCGACATCGCCGTCGTCGGATCGGTGGTCAGCGATCCGGTGGTCAGGATCCTGCAGCGGGCCGGCATCCCGGTCCGGATCGCCGACTGGAACTGGGGCCAGAAGCTGTCGACGGCCGGCGACGAGATGGTGTTCGGGGCCCGCTGCTATTCCCATCTCAAGTACGTCACCGTCAACGGCACCTTCCGTGGCGCCAGCACCCAGGTCGTGTGGACCGGCTCGGAGAACTGGTCGCCACCGGGGCGCAGCAGCGACGAGGTCACCTTCGAGGTGCACGATCCCGCCGTCGTCGCGGCGTACGACGCCCAGTGGCGACTGATGTTCGCCAGCACCCGGATCACCCACAAGCCCGGCATCCGGCCGACCAGGGGCCCTTGCGCATGAGACTCCTATCCTTGGAGTCATGACTGCCGAGGTCCAGGTCCGCGAGGTCGCCGAGCGCGCCCGGGTCGCCAGCCGTTCGCTGGCGCTCGCCACCCGTGCCCAAAAGGACGCCACGCTGCAGGCGATGGCCGACGCACTGCTGGACCGGGCCGAGGAGATCCTGGCCGGCAACGGCGAGGACGTCGCCCGTGCGGAGGCCGACGGTACGCCGCCCAACATCATCGACCGGCTCCGGCTGACCGCCGACCGGCTCGCGGGCATGGCGCAGGGGCTGCGGGACGTCGCCGGACTGGCCGACCCGGTCGGAGAGGTCGTGCGGGGGAGTGTGCTCGCCAACGGACTGGAGCTGCGCCAGATCCGCGTGCCGTTCGGCGTCATCGGCATGATCTACGAGGCGCGGCCCAATGTGACCGCGGACGCGGCGGGGATCTGCCTGAAGTCCGGCAATGCGGTGCTGCTGCGAGGCAGCTCGTCCGCACGGTCGAGCAACGCCGCGATCGTCGCAGTCCTGCGGGACGCGATCGCCGCGTCCGGCCTCGACGCCGACGTCGTCCAACTGGTCCCCGGCGACTCGCACGACAGCGTCAAGGCACTGATGCGGGCTCGCGGCCTGGTCGACGTCCTGATCCCGCGCGGGGGAGCGGGCCTGATCCAGTCGGTCGTCAACGAATCCACCGTGCCCGTGATCGAGACCGGCGTCGGCAACTGTCACGTGTACGTCGACAGCGCAGCCGACCTCGACAAGGCGCTCGCGATCGTGGTCAACGCCAAGACCCACCGCACCAGCGTCTGCAACGCCGCCGAGTCCCTGCTCGTGCACGCCGACGTCGCTGACGCCTTCCTGCCGCGCGTCATCGCCGCCCTGCAGGCCGACGGCGTCACGATCCACGGCGACGACGCTTTCGGTGCCCACGACGGCGTCGTCGCGGCCACTGCCGACGACTGGGCGGTCGAATACCTCTCGCTCGACATCGCCGCCCGCGTCGTACCCGACCTCGACGCCGCGCTGGAGCACATCCGGACCTGGTCGAGCGGTCACTCCGACGCCATCGTCACCGAGGACCTTGCGGCGTCGAGGCGGTTCGTCGCCGAGGTCGACTCGGCCGCGGTGCTCGTCAACGCGTCGACGCGATTCACCGACGGCGGCGAGTTCGGGTTCGGCGCCGAGATCGGGATCAGCACCCAGAAGCTCCACGCCCGCGGCCCGATGGGGCTCCCGGAGATGACCTCGACGAAGTACGTCGTGATCGGCGACGGTCACATCCGCTGACGTCCTGCTCGCCTCGGCGGTTTCGCGCGGCGTTCACGACCCGTTGCCCGGTCGCGGTGGTGCGCCGCGATAGGTTGCGGCCATGGCAGGCTCCCCGGACCGGATCTACGCCGACCCGGCGACCGAGAGGCTCTTCACCGGAGCCACGAACATCACGTTCGTCCGCACGATCATCACCCTCGGCATCGCCGTGTGGGCGGCGTACGACCACAGCCTGACCCTGATCATCGTCGGCCTCGTCACCTACTGGGTCGGCGACAGCATCGACGGCGAGTGGGCGCGTTGGCGCGACTGCGAGACCCGGATGGGCGCCGTCGTCGACATGATGTGCGACCGGTTGAGCTGTGGTGCGTTGTACGTCGGTCTGGTGTGGCTGCAGCCCGGCGGTTGGATCAGCGACGAGCCGATGACGTGGATCGGGATCCCGATCGCGATCTACCTCTTCGAGTTCATGGTCATCGACATGTACCTCTCGCTGGCCTTCCTCGCGTGGCCGATCCGCAGCCCCAACTACTTCCACGTCATCGATCGCCGGATCTACCTCTGGAACTGGTCGCGGATCGGCAAGGCCGCCAACTCCGGCGCCTTCGCGGT
>JASLDK010000418.1 GCA_030145945.1 Nocardioides sp. | reverse complement strand
GCCGCCGGGTCGGTGTGCTCGAGGACCGCGTGGACGAGGGAGCTGAAGGTGGCGCCGACGGGCAGACCGGCCATCGGGGAAGGCATGGTGAGTGGCGGGGTATCGTGACGGCCGTGACCGGCCTCCTCGACCTCCGCTGCGTTGTCGGTCTCCCAGGCAAGGCGCTCGTCGTCCTTGGCCTCGACCTCGGGCTCGCTCCCGACGCCGGGAAGGGTGCTCGCAGCCGTGGGGCCGAGGTCGACGTTGGTGAGAGCGGAGTACGACGTACGCCGCCACTCGGTGTCGACGGTCCGGGTGAACACGCGGGCGCTGAGCTCGTCGTCGTTCGGCGTCGCTGCCCGATCGGGCAGGTCTGCTGGCTCCGCCACCTCGGGCAGGAACGCGCCGCGCTGCATCCAGGCACCGAAGATGCCCGTCGCCCGGTCCTCGTCGGGAACGCTCGGCCCGACGGGAACGTCGCCGGGCAGGCGGCCGTCGGGCGCGGGCTGGCGCATCAGCATCCGGTGCAGCGGGGAGTCCTCGGCGTTGCGGGTCGGTGCCCACCACGCGACGACCTGGCTCTGCGCACGCGTGAGGGCGACATAGAGCAGTCGCAACCATTCGCCGTTCTCCTCGGCGGCCCAGCGACGCACGTGCTCCCCCCAGTCAGGCCCGGCGCCACCAACGTCGATGCAGCGGCGGCCGTCGGCGTCGTGGAAGAGCGGCTTGTCCGGCTTGCCGACCCACCTGTCGGACAACGACGGCAGATAGACGATCGGATATTGCAGGCCCTTGCTCGCGTGGATCGTCACCAGCTGCACGGCTTCTGCGTCGGAGTCGAGGCGACGGGTCCGCTCGGCCCCCCGGCCGTCCCGCGCCTCGAGCACCTGCTGTCGCAGCCACGACAGCAAGGCGACCGCGCCCATCTGGTCGCGGAGGGCGGCCTCGTGCAGCACCTCGCCGATGTGGCGCAGATCGGTCAGCGTGCGTTCGCCGCCCACCTGTCCGAGCAGCCGCTCAGGCATCCCGCCGGAGGTCGCTGCCTCCACGACAGCCGCGACACCACGGCGTCCCAACGCCTCCGACCAGGCTCGCAACCGGTCGCCCAGCTCGTCACTGAGCTCGTCACCACCGGCATCGAGGGCGGCAGCGTCGTACCCGAGGAAGCTGGTGAGTGCGGCAGCCCGCACCCGCGGGGTCCGGTGTGGTTGTTCGAGGGCTTCGAGCAGGGAGAGCCATTCGACGGCGGCCGGGGTCGCGAAGACGCTGCCGCCACCCGCGATGACCGCGGGGATCCCGACCTCCTGCAGCGCGGTGCGGGCAGCGGCGAGGTCGGCATGGCGATAGCAGATGACGGCGATGTCGTTGGGCCGAATTCTGCGACCGTCGAAGGTCGCGGTCGGCGTCGCGAGCAGGAGGGCGATGTCGTGGGCGAGGTCGCGCGCGATGTGCGGACGAACCTTGTTGACCGGCAGGGTCGTCGACCCGCGCTTGCCGAAGGTCTCGCGGCGCACGACCCGCATCCGGAAGGGCGCCGGCTTCGGCGCACCCACCAGCCGTGCCTCCAGATGATGTGCTTCGACCGGGTGCACGACGATCCGCGGGTCGCCCAGCTCGGCACCGCCGAGGAGGTGTCCGAACCCAGCCAGCAGTCCGGCATCGCTGCGCCGATTGACAACGAGGGTCTGTCGGGTGGTGGCGGTCTCCGCGGCGGAGAGGTACGTCGTCACGTCGCCGCCGCGGAAGGCATAGATCGCCTGCTTGGGATCGCCGATCAACACCATCACGGAGTGGCCGGTGAACGCACGGTCGAAGACGTCCCACTGCACCGGGTCGGTGTCCTGGAACTCGTCGACCAGGACGATCCGCCACCGCTCGCGCATCCGCACCCGGGCGGCCGAGTCCGGCGCCTCCAATGCATCCGACAGTTGGCGCAGCAGGTCGTCGTAGGACAGCACGCCGAGGCGGCGCTTGCGATGGTCCATCTCCTTGCGGACGGCCGCCGCGAAGGCGACCTTGCGTCCGGCGAGCACGTCGCGCGGCAGGTCCGCGGGCTCGAGCGCGGCCTGCGGATCGCCGACCACGGTGCGGGCGATCGCCAGGGCCTCGTCACGCGTGAACGCCGGCGCGCTGCCGTCCGGCGTCTGCGCGAACGCCCGCAGGTAGAGGTCGTCGACGACCTCGACCAGCATGTCGTCGAGGTTCTCGACCAACCGCGCACGGGCGTCCGTGTCACCGGCGACACCGAGGGAGTCGAGCACCAGCGAGCAGAACTGGTGGATCGTCGCGATCGTCGCCGCATCGAAGTCGGCCAACGCCTGCCTCACCCGCCGATGGCGGATCGTGCGCTCCTGCGCGGAACAGTCGAGGAGTTGGGTGATCACCTCGGTCTGCTCGACGGGCACGACTGCCTGCGGCGCGAGCACCTGCTCGGCCTCGACGAGCTGTCGGCGTACCTGCTCGCGAAGCTCCTGGCTGGCCGCACGCCCGAAGGTCACGACGAGCAGCTGCTCCAGCGGCACGCCCTCCTCTGCGACGTACCTCGTCACGAGGGCCCCGATGGTCCAGGTCTTGCCGGTGCCCGCGCTCGCCTCGAGCAGGGTCGTCCCGGTCGGCAGCGGGCCGCGGATGTCGAATGGCTGCATCTAGAGAGGTCCGATCCGCTCGCCGCCGGAGAGCAACGGCTCCCACAGCGTCCATGCGTACGCCGGCAGCCCGGCATCGAGCAGCACGGAGACCGGAGCGTTGTGCCCCCAGATCCGGCGATGCACGGCGTCGTCGTCCTCGCCGGTGATGCCCCACTGGTTGAACGGATCGGTTGCCCATTCCCGAGCTGCGGCGGCCTCGAGGTCGATGTCCATCCCCCGCAGCTCCTTGGCGCGGGCGTCGGCCCAGGCGTGGGCGGTCTTGATCGGGATGGGCAGCGGCCGCGCAAGACCCTCGTCGTAGAGGCCGACGACGGCGCGCAACCATTCGACCGCGCGATGGTCGACCGGACCGGCGAGCGCGCGTTGGGGGCCGCTGCGCGCACGGGAGACGGCGTGGCTGGTCCAGGACTCGTCGGGGTGGCTGGCGCTGAGGGCCAGAACCTGCAGCCAGGCGGTGATCCGCTGCTTGGGGCCGGGACGCGAATAGGTGACGTCGACGATCTGGTTGCCGTGCACGCGGGGCACCGTGCCGGTGAGCCGACGACCGCCACCGAGGTCGACGTCGATGTCGATGCTGCGCGCGGTCGCCGTCCGCAGCGGCGCGCTCTGCTGCAGCAACGCCTGGCAGTCGGTGACGACCTCGACGAGGGAGCCGTGCCCGAGGCCGAACGGCGGCAGCGTGCCGCGCAGTTGCTCGGCGAGCATCACGGCCTCGCCGGTCGTGGCGGGGTCGTCGGAGGCGAGGACCGCCTTGAGCAGTCGGTCGCCGATCGCCCACTTCTCCAGGCTGTTGAGCGACACCGGGATCGCGTCAGCCACCTCGTCGGGCTCGAACGGGGTGGCGACGACGAGGCGGTTGCGCAGGAAGGAGCGTGCCGGTCGGAGCACGAAGTCGGTCAGTTCGGCGAGCGACACGTCCTGCTGGGCCCGGGTCGGCAGCGGCTCGGCCAGGAAGGCCGGGACCGGCGTGCGCTCCCGCACGGCCGCCCGGGCTCCTGCCAGGGAAGCGCGGTCGAAGCTGAACGGCCCCGCGCCGATGAGCTCACCGGGACGGTGGTTGCGGGCGTCGAAGCCCTGCAGGGGATGACGGACGACGACCTGGTCCCGCACGGGTGATGAGGTCGTGCGGTCGAGAGCGTCGAGGACCTCGCCGAGAGGGACGGCGGGTGGCCGCTCCTGACCGGTCTGCTCGGCGGCGCCGGTGTAGGTGATGACCAGTCGCTCGCCGGCCGCGAGGATCGCGTCGAGCAGCAACTGCCGGTCCTCGCCGCGCAGGTCACGCTCCCCGACCCGCGGACCACGGCCGAGCACGTCGTCGCCGTTGACCCCACTGGTGCGGGGGAAGACGCCGTCGTCGAGACCGACGAGGCACACGACGCGGTGCGGGACCGAGCGCATCGGCGTCATCGTGCAGACCGTCAGCATGCCGGTCCGAAAACTCGATCGGGTGGGGCGGCCGGCGAGTCTCGCTTGCAGCAGGGCACGTACGTCGGCCAGCCGGAGCGGCACTCCCTGGTCGGTGGCGGCCGCGCTGGCGCCGGCGCGTGCGAGCTCGCGCTCGAACTGCGGCGACTGCCAGGCGTCGTCGCCGTCAACCTCGCACAGGTCCCGCACGCCCTCGGCGATCGCGCCGAACCAGTCGTCGGCGGTGGTCGCACGTGCGAGCGCTGAGAGGCAGTCGCCGAGCCGGGCCACCGCTTCGCTGAGTCGTCCGACGAGCTCGATCTCACTGCTCGCGATGTCGTCGATCGGCAGTCCTCGTCCGACATGGCGGTGCTCGTCATCGCTCATCGTGACGCCGAGCAGCAGCCGGTCGAGGCCGGCCTGCCAGGTGTTGTGACCGAACGCCTCCATCGCGTACGACGCCCGCTGGGTCGCGTCCACGCCCCACCGGACACCGGCCTCCGCCACCCACCGGGTCATCCGGGCGAGGTCGTCGTCGCTGAACCCGAACCGTCGCCGGCACACGGGGCGGGCGAGCAGGTCGAGCACCTGGGACGCGGTGGCCCGGCCTCCGGCGAGCTCGACGAGCGCGACGGCGACCGCGAGGAGCGGGTTGGTGCTGCTGGTGGCACGATCGGCGAGTCGGACCCGCAGCTGGTGGGCGGGGTGCAACGCACCGCTCGGGCTGTCGCCGATGAACTCCCCCATCCCGAAGCCAGCGGAGATCAGTGGCGCGTAGGTCTCGACATCAGGGCACATCACCACGATGTCGCGGG
>JASLDK010000412.1 GCA_030145945.1 Nocardioides sp. | reverse complement strand
ACGACCGCTGATTTGGCCCGCTTCCGCTGGCCCACGTAGTCTGACTGGTCGCGTCTTCTGCCGCTCTGTGCCTCGGTGCAGGGCAGACCCGGATCGCCCCCTTCGTTTGGACCAGATCGTCGTGAGACGAGCGCGGGTGGGCCGGGCTGAGTTCGTCAGGAGACGCCGCCCGACGCGGTCCGCCGCCACGGCAACCCGGTCGGCGCCCGCCGCCCGTGGAAACGAACTAGCAAGGAGGGTTCGCACCCATGCGTACCTATGCTCCGAAGCCCGGCGACGTCGAGCGCGCCTGGCTCGTGATCGATGCGACCGACGTCGTTCTCGGTCGCCTCGCCGTGACCGCCGCCAACCTGCTGCGCGGCAAGCACAAGGCGATCTTCGCGCCCAACGCCGACACCGGTGACTACGTCATCGTCATCAACGCCGACAAGGTCGCCCTGTCCGGCAACAAGCGTGCCGACAAGATGGTCTACCGCCACTCCGGCTTCCCGGGTGGTCTGACCGCGACCCCGATCGGTGAGGTCATCGACAAGGACGCCCGCAAGGCCGTTGAGAAGGCCGTGTGGGGCATGCTGCCGAAGAACCGCCTCGGCCGGCAGATGATCAAGAAGCTGAAGGTCTACAGCGGCCCGGCTCACCCCCACCAGGCCCAGCAGGCCGTTCCCTACGAGATCTCCCAGATCTCCCAGTGACCTTCTCGACTGATCTGAACGGACGTACCAACAAGTGACTGACAACGTGAACGAGGTCGAGGAGACCTTCGAGACCGACGAGCAGGGTGTCGCCTACACCAGCGAGACCTCGCCGTCCGCCGTCGCCGACAACCGCCCCGTGACCGTCGCCCCCGGCGCGGCCACCGGCCGTCGCAAGGAGGCCGTTGCCCGCGTGCGCATCGTCCCCGGCACCGGCACCTGGACCATCAACGGTCGCACCATCGAGGACTACTTCCCCAACAAGCTGCACCAGCAGGTCGTCAACGAGCCGTTCGCGGCTCTCGGCCTCGAGGGCCGCTTCGACGTCATCGCCCGCATCCACGGCGGTGGCATCACCGGCCAGGCCGGCGCCCTGCGCCTCGGTGTGGCCCGCTCCCTCAACGGTGTCGACGTCGAGGGCTACCGCCCGACCTTGAAGAAGGCCGGTCTGCTGACCCGCGACGCCCGTGCGACCGAGCGCAAGAAGGCTGGTCTCAAGAAGGCTCGCAAGGCTCCCCAGTACAGCAAGCGCTGATCCGCCTCTTGGCGATCAACCCGATGGGGCCACCGACCGCGCGTGCGGCGGGTGGCCCCATCGGCCATTTTCCCACCTTCCAGAGAGGTACGACGTGACGCGCATCTTCGGCACCGACGGGGTCCGCGGCCTCGCGAACGACAAGCTCACGGCCGAGTTGGCCGTCGACCTGGGCAGCGCCGCTGCCCGGGTGCTGGTCGAGCACGGCGGCTACAGCCGGCCGCGCCCGCTCGCCGTCGTGGGCCGCGACACCCGCATCTCGGGGCAGTTCCTCGAGCATGCGGTGGTGGCCGGGCTGGCCTCCGCCGGTGTCGACGTACTCCGCCTGCGGGTCCTCCCCACGCCGGGCGTCGCCTACTTCACCGACGCCCTCGGCGCCGACGTCGGTGTCGTCATCAGCGCCTCCCACAACCCGATGCCCGACAACGGCATCAAGTTCCTCGCCCGCGGTGGCGTCAAGCTCGACGACGACCTGGAGCGGGAGATCGAGGCTCTGCTCGGTCAGGACTGGGACCGCCCGACGGGTGCGTCCGTGGGTCGGGTGACGCCCTACGGCCCGACCGTCAAGGAGTACGTCGACCATCTGGTCCGGACCCTCGATGCGCCGATGGGCAAGCCGTTGGCCGGTCTCAAGCTCGTGCTCGACTGTGCCCATGGGGCCGCCAGCGACGTGGGTCCACGAGCCCTCAGCGACGCCGGTGCCGAGGTGATCACCATCGGCGCCTCTCCCGACGGCCTCAACATCAACGAGGGGTGTGGCTCCACCCACCTTGGGCCCTTGCAGAAGGCGGTCATCGAGCATGGCGCCGATGCCGGATTCGCAGTCGACGGCGACGCCGACCGGTGTCTGGCCGTCGACCACACCGGCGAGGTCGTCGACGGTGACCAGATCATGGCGATCCTGACCCTCGCGCTGCGTGACTCCGGGCGTCTGGTCGACAACACCCTCGTCGCGACCGTGATGAGCAACCTCGGCCTGCTGCAGGCGATGGAGGCCGAGGGCGTCACCGTGATCCAGACGGCCGTCGGCGACCGCTACGTCCTCGACGAGATGCGTCAGGGCGGCTACAGCCTCGGCGGCGAGCAGTCCGGCCACGTCATCATGCGCGAGCACGCCACCACCGGCGACGGCATCCTGACCGCACTCCACGTCGCGCGTCGGATGGCCACCACCGGCACCTCGCTGCGCGACCTGGCTGCGGTGATGGCCCGCCTGCCGCAGGTCCTCGTCAACGTCGGCGGCGTCGACCGGACCCGCACCGACGACGAGGCGCTGCTCGCGGCCGTCGCAGAGGCGGAGGCCGAGCTCGGCAGCACCGGCCGGATCCTGCTGCGCCCCTCGGGCACCGAGCCGCTGGTCCGGGTGATGGTGGAGGCGCCGACCGCGGAGCAGGCCGACGCGATCGCGAACGGGCTCGCGGACGTCGTACGGGAACGCCTGGCGCTGTGACCAGCGATGTCCGAGACTGCCGCTGACCTCGCGCTGGTCGCCCAGATCCGCAGCATCTTGCGGGCCGCGGCGGATCCCGGTCTTGCTCCGGGGCAGCAGGCCTACATGAAGTCGGCCATGCCCTTCCTCGGCGTACGCGTGCCGCAGGTGCGTCTGCTGGTGCGTGAGGTGGTGCGCGAGCTCGGCGTCCACGATCCAGCGACGCTGGCCGGCACGGCACGCGAGCTGTGGGACGACGCCACCCATCGGGAGGAGAGGTACGCCGCGGCGACGCTGCTCGCGCTCCGTCCCCTCAAGGGCGACTTCTCCCTGGTCGCGTTCCACGAGCACATCGCCCGCACCGGTGCGTGGTGGGACCACGTCGACGAGGCGGCGCATCGGGTCGCCGACCTGCACGATGCCCACCCGGAGGAGACGGCGGTCGTCGCACGCCGCTGGTCGACCGACGAGTTCTTGTGGGTGCGCCGTCTCGGCATGCTCAGTCAGCTCGGCCGCAAGGACCGGATCGACCTGGACCTGCTCGCGGACCTGATCACGCCCAACCTCGCCGACCCGGACAACTTCAGCCGCAAGGCGATCGGCTGGGCGTTGCGGGAGGCGGCGCGGGTGGACCCGGAGTGGGTACGCCGCTATGTCGGTGTCCACGACCTGAGCCCGCTCAGTCGACGCGAGGCGCTCAAGCACCTGTAGCGGGGATCACCTGTGTGACCGCAAGATATTCAGAGGAAGTTGTCGGCGGCAGCAACTAATCTCGATCCAGTGACGACGACGGTGACTCGGGCAGCCCCCTCCACCCCCGATCCCGTCGTCACCGATCCGTCACGTCGCGTCGACTGGCGTCGGATGCGCACGCCTGCTGCGGGATTCGCCGTGGCCGCCGTCGCCATCGCCGCACTGGGCCAGGCGCTCGGCACCGTCGTCGCCGGACGCCTCGCCGACCACCCGACGGAGACCCTGATCGGGTGGCTGGCGGCCTTCGTCGTGGGTGCGGCCGTCATCGACACCGCCGGCCGCGTGGTCTGGGCCGGCGTCGTGGACCGTGCCGAAGGACGGTTGCGCGGTGACCTGCTCAGCGCGGCCCTCCAACAGCCGCTCGCTCACCTCACCGAGCAGGCCGTCGGCGAAGTGCTCGACCGGGTCGACGACGACACCCACGAGGTCGGCACCCTGCTGCGGATGCAGATCTGGATGGCGATGCGGACCGGGTTCGCCTCCCTCCCGATGTGGTTCGTCGCGGGCTTCACCTGGTGGCCGGCCTTCGTGCTGTTCCCCGTCGTCGGGGCGATCACCGTCTGGGTGATGCGCCCGGCCCTCGGTGAGATCGCCCGGCGCAAGGTCATCGAGGAGGCCGCCTGGACCGACCATGCCGCCGCGCTCGAGGAGGGCGTTGCCGGGCGGGACGACCTGCGCACCAGCCTCGGTCAGGCGTTCGCCGTACGACGTCTCGCACAACTGTCGGCCGACGTGCACGCGAAGTTCTTCCGGGTGTTGCAGGTCGAGTCGCGGCTCGCGATCAAGGTCGGGTTGCTGCTGCACGGCCTGCTCATCGCGATCGCCGTCTCCGGTGTCGCGCTGGTCAGCGGCGACCACCTGGGGGTGGCCCGACTGGTCACGCTGTTCCTGGTCACCACGATCTTCGTCGGTCAGATCAACAATCTGGCCCATCAGCTGCCGGACATCCAGGCCGGTCTCGGGGCCGTCATCCGGCTGCGGCAACTGTTGGCGGTCGAAGCGGAGCCGGTCGGCGGCGAGGACGTTCCGTCCGGGGCCCTCGATCTGCGGATCCGTCACCTCGACTTCTCCTACACGCCGGGCGCCGAGGGCGGGTTCGGGCTGCACGACGTCAACCTGCACGTCGAGGCGGGGCATACGCTCGCCCTGGTCGGCCGCACCGGTTCGGGCAAGTCCACGCTGGCGTCCCTGCTGTCGCGGGCCGCGGACCCCGCGCCCGGCACGGTGTTCCTCGGGGGCGCCGACATCACCTCCCTCGACCTGCACGAGCTGCGTCGTCGGGTCGGTGTGGTCACCCAGCGCACCGAGATCCTCGCCGGATCGTTGGCCGACAACATCACCCTGTTCGCGCCGATCCCGCGTGAGGACGTCGAAGCCGCCGTCGCCGAACTCGGTCTCACCGACTGGGTGGCGGGTCTGCCCGACGGCCTCGACACCCTGCTCGGCCCCGGCGGGACGACCCTGTCCGCGGGTGAGGAGCAGTTGGTCGCCTTCGCCCGGCTGCTGGTCCGCCACGTCCAGGTCGTCGTCCTCGACGAGGCCACCGCACGGATGGACCCGGTCACCGAGGCCCGGGTCGTCGCGGCCGCCGACCGGTTGATCAGCGGCCGCACCGGCATCCTGGTCGCGCACCGACTCAGCACCATCGAGCGCGCCGAGGCGGTTGCCGTGCTCGATCACGGCCGGGTGATCCAGCACGGCCCGCGCGACGAGCTCGCCGTCGTCGACGGTCCCTTCCGTCGGCTGCTGGCGGCCAGCGACACCACCGGATTCGAGGACAGCCAGACCTCGTCGACAACGGAGTCCGCTCCCGAGGGGGCGGTCGGTGGCCGTCGCCGCACGGGCGAGGCTCCCGAGCGGCCCGAGGTCCCGACGGGCTCGTCGCTGGCCAGGGGGACGTGGAACGTCTACTGGGTGCGCCCGTGGTGGGGCGCATGGTCGGTGCTCCTGTGGTTGGGCGGCACGATCTTCGCTCCGCTCGGCGCCATCACCGGGTTCCTGTGGGGCAAGGTCGTCGAACACCTCGAGGCGGGTGAGTCGACCAACGCGCTCATGGCGGGGATGATCGCTGGGCTCGTCCTCGCGCCCATCCTGATCGCCGACGCCTTCCGCCGCTATCCGCGCTGGTGGATCGAGGTCATGCTCCGGGTCCGCATGTCGGTGCTCCTCGGCCAGATCCGCGGACACCGCCTGCCGTCCACCCCTCCGGGTGAGGTCGTGGCCCGCTCCATGGATGCCGATCGCTATGCGCGGTACGCCGACCGGTGGGTCGACTTCGTCAACGGGCTGCTCATCGCGCTGATCACGATGGTGGTCGGCGGCACCTGGCTCGCCGGCGGGATCCTGCTGGTCGTGATGGTCTCCAGCGCCCTCGCCTCGTCGCTGGGCCGCCCGATCGCGGGTCGTTCGGCGGCTCGTTCGTCGGCGGCGCGTGCCCGTTTCGGGCGCGCGGTGGTTTCCGCGGTCGAGTCGGCGCGCACGGTGAAGCTGGCCGGCCGCACCCCTCAGGTGCATGCCCACCTGAGTCGGGTCGATGACGGCCGGGTCGAGGCAGCCGTGTTCGAGCACCGGGTCCAGGCGGTGCTGGACGGCGTACCGATCGTGATGGTCCAGGTCGGCGTCGTCGCCGCCTGGGCGCTCTACCTGTGGGACGTGTGGGGGCTGGCGACGGCCCTGCTCGTCGCCACCGCGGTCAACGGCTTCGACTGGTTCGGACGCGTCGCGGGAGCGGTGGTGACCGAGGCTCCGGGCGTGCGCGCGTGGCAGCAGGCGACCGCCCAGTTCGCGGGCGGCGCAGAGATGATGCACCTTCCCGAGGGCATCGACCTGGTCTCCGGAGCCGCGCCCGCACCCGCGGAGCCGGGTCGGGTCCGGCTCGACCGACTGGAGCTGTCGGGATACACCGCGATCCATGACGACGGCACCATCGGGGTGTCCGGCGTCGAGCTGAGCGTCGAACGGGGAGAGCTGGTCCTCCTCGTCGGTCAGGTCGGCTCGGGCAAGTCGAGCCTGCTGTCGTCCCTCGCCGGCCTCATCGACCACCGGGGGTCGCTGCGCTGGAACGGCACCGAGGTCATCGACTCCGAGACGTTCCTGCGGCCCGCACAGGTCGCCCACGTGGCCCAGGTGCCGCGAGTGCTGTCCGGCACTTTCGCCGACAACATCCTGCTCGGCCACGACCGCGACATCCAGCGACCGATCGCCACCGCCCGGCTCAGCGCGGACGTGGCGGACGCCGGAGGCGTCGACGCGGTGATCGGGCACCGCGGGGTCCGGCTCTCGGGCGGACAGGTCCAACGCCTCGCGCTTGCTCGAGCACTTGCCGCGGACGCAGAGCTGCTGCTCGCCGACGACGTGTCGAGCGCGCTCGACGCCGCCACCGAGATCGAGCTGTGGGCCGCGTTGCGCGAGCAGCACACGACGGTCATCGGCGCCACCTCCAAACGGGCCGCCCTTGCCCAGGCCGACCGCGTGGTGGTGCTCGTCGACGGCGAGATCGCCGCCGTCGGCCCGTGGAGCACGTTGTCAGGGGAGTGGGGTCACCTCGCAGGCTGAGTCCTGGCCGCGGGGACCCAGCACAGGGGAATAGCCCGACCGGCGGTGGAGTTGCGACCTCACGTGACCTCCGCGCTGCCTGCCTCCACCGAGGCGATCGCCGACCCCGGCCTGCCCGAGGTGCATCACGCCCGACCCGCGCTGGCGATCCTGGCGTTGGCGATCGGCGGATTCACCATCGGCACCACCGAGTTCATGACCATGGGCGTGCTGCCCGAGGTCGCCCAAGGCCTTGACGTGTCGGTGCCGACCGCAGGCCACGCGATCTCGGCGTACGCGATCGGTGTCGTGGTCGGCGTCCCGATCCTCGCGTTCTTCGGGGCGGCCCTGCCCCGTCGGGCGATGCTGGCCGCCCTGATGGCGGCGTACGGCGCGTTCAACCTGCTCAGCGCGGCGGCGACGAGCTTCGAACTGCTCACCGTGGCACGCTTCCTCGACGGACTGCCGCACGGCGCCTACTTCGGCGTCGCCAGCCTGGTCGCAGCCAGCCTGGTGACCCCTGAGCGGCGTGGCCGGGCCGTGGCGAGCGTGATGCTGGGTCTCTCGGTGGCCAACGTCGTCGGCGTTCCGCTGGCGACCTTCCTCGGCCAGCAGGTCGGCTGGCGGACGACGTACCTGCTCGGCGGCGTGCTCGCTCTCGCCACCGTCGGGATGGTCCTCGCGCTCGTCCCGTCGGTGCCCGGCGACTCCGAGGCCAGCGGACGCAAGGAGGCCCGGGAGTTCTTCGGCAGTCTCCAGGTCTGGCTGACCATGGCGGTCGGTGCGGTGGGCTTCGGCGGCATGTTCGCGGTCTACTCCTACATCGCCAAGACGGTCACCGTCGTCGGCGGACTGGAGCGAGGCACGGTTCCGTTCTTCGTGCTGGCGCTGGGCCTGGGCATGGTCGTGGGAACGTGGCTGGCCGGCGAGCTCGCCGCCTGGTCCGTCTTCCGCAGCCTGCTGCTCTCGGGTGCGACCGGGATCGTGCTGATGCTCGTCTACTACGCCGCCGCACCCCACGGTTGGTTGCTGCTGCCCGTCGCCTTCCTGGTCACCGCGACCGGTTCCGTGCTCGTGGTCAACCTCCAACTGCGACTGATGGACGTCGCCGGTGGCGCGATCACCCTCGGTGCCGCGATGAACCACGCCGCCCTCAACATCGCCAACG
>JASLDK010000404.1 GCA_030145945.1 Nocardioides sp. | reverse complement strand
GGCAGCGCGTCGTACCAGTCCGGTAGGCGCGTCCACGGCACCGAGAAGACTGCGCCCATGGCGACCTTGATCGAGCGGCGGTAGAGCGGGTCCGCGCACCGTGGCGCGAGCAGCACGGCATCGAAGCCGAGCGCCGCGCCGCAGCGGAAGATGGCACCGACGTTGGTGTGGTCGACGATGTCCTCGAGCACCAGCACTGAACACGCGTCGGCCAGGACCTCGTCGAGCGACGGCAGCGGTCGGCGTTCGAGGGAGGCCAGCGCGCCCCGGTGCACGTGGAAGCCGGTGACCTCCTCGGCCATCGCCTCGTCCAGGACGAAGCAGGGGGCATCCGAGCGATCGAGTACGTCGGACAGACCGTCGAGCCACCGCGGCGCCATCAGGAACGAGCGCGGCGTGAACCCGGCCTCCACCGCACGGCGTACGACCTTCTCCCCCTCGGCGAGAAACAGGCCGTGCTCGGCCTCGAGGTGCTTGCGGAGCTCGACGTCGCGCAGGTCGCGATAGTCGGTCAGTCGCGGGTCGGTCGGATCCGTGATCTCGATGAGACGAGCCATGGGTCGGCCTGCTCAGCCGGCCGTCACGGGAAAGGCGTCGGGGTGGGCGGTCGCGACGACCTCGCCGATCACGATGATCGCCGGCGGCTTCACCTCTTCGGCCGCCATCCGATCGGCGAGGGTGCCAAGGGTGGCGAGGACAGTGCGTTGCGTGGGCATGGTGCCGTCACAGATCACCGCAACCGGAGTCTCGGCCGAGCGCCCGCCCGCTGTCAGGGCCGCCGCGATACGCGGTGCGTTCTCGACGCCCATCATGACCACGACCGTGCCCTGCATCTGCCCGAGCGCGTCGTAGTTGACCAGCGACTCGGGGTGTCCGGGCGGCAGATGACCCGACACGACGGTGAATTCGTGGGTCACGCCCCGGTGCGTCACCGGGATGCCGGCGATGCCGGGGACCGACACCGGCGAGGTCAGACCGGGGATCACCGTCACCGGGACGCCGGCCGCACGGCAGGCGATGATCTCCTCGAAACCGCGGCCGAACACGAAGTTGTCCCCGCCCTTGAAGCGCACCACGCGCTTCCCGGCGAGCGCGCGTTCGACGATGATCCGGTTGATCTCCTCCTGTTGGGCAGAGCGGCCACGCGGGAGCTTGGCGACGTCGACAAGCTCGACGTCACTGGGCAGGTCGCCCAGGAGCTCACGCGGCGCGAGCCGGTCCGCCACGACCACGTCAGCGGACATCAGTGCCTTGCGCCCCGCGATCGAGATCAGGTCCGGGTCGCCGGGACCGCCGCCCACCAGGGTGACCCCAGGCGTGCGCGCGTGCTCGATGTCGCGGTGGTGGCTCGCGGAGATGGTGCCGTCGCGGAGTCCGGCGAGGATCTCGTCCCGGACGGCGGCCGATCGCCGGGGGTCGCGGTTGCCGACGACGGCGACGGTGATCCCGGCCTCGCGCCCGATGGCGGGCGTCCACGCGGTGGCGCGGTCTGCGTCGTCGGAGCGGACGCAGAACACGCGCTGCTCCTCGCACAGGGTGCTGATCCGGTCATTGACCTCGCGGTCATCGGTCGCGGCGATGACGTACCACGCTCCGTCCACGTCGACGTCCTCGAAGACGCGCTCGTCCCACGCGATCTCGCCCGATCCGACGAGTCCCTCGATCGCCGGCGTCACGACCGGGGACACCACGTGCACATGGGCCCCGACCGCGATCAGCTGGGGAACCCGACGCTGTGCGACGTGGCCGCCGCCCACGACGAGGACACGGCGTCCGGCCAGACGCAGACCGGAGGGGTACGACGGGAAGTCAGTCACCCCACCATTCTCCCGTGCTGCCACCGGATGCCCGCGAACCGAGCCCACCACCCGGACTGGACGGCTCCGCTAACGTCGAAGCATGAGTCTCGAACGCCCCGTCACCCCCGACCCCTACCCGCTGCTCCCCGCTGCCGCGTCGTTCAACGTCACCAGCTCCGACATCGTCGACGGCCAGCCCCTGAAGCTCGACCAGGTCTACTCCGCCGGCAACACCTCGCCGCAGTTGTCCTGGGAGCCCGGGCCCGAGGGCACGCAGAGCTATGTCGTCACCTGCTTCGACCCTGACGCGCCCATCCCGAGCGGGTTCTGGCACTGGGCCGTGGTCGACGTACCCGCAGACGTGACCAGCCTCGACACCGGCGCCGGAGCCTCCGACGCGACCCTCCCGGACGGCGCCTTCCACGTCCGCAACGACTTCGGTACGCCGGACTTCGCCGGTGCCGCGCCACCCGAGGGCGACCAGGTCCACCGCTACTTCTTCGTCGTGCACGCAGTGAAGGAGCCGGCCCTGGGGGTCGACTCCTCCGCCACACCCGCAGCGGTCGGCTTCAACCTCGCGTTCAAGACGCTCGGCCGCGCGATCATCACGGGCACCTACGCGTTCTGAGCCTGCAGGAATCCCCGGTCGACCGGTGAAACAGTCACTTGACCTGCGTTGCAACGCCGGACAAGTGCAGGAATCCCTGGTCGACCGGGGATTCCTGCGCCCGCTCACAGCCCCATGGACTTCGCGAGGATCAGCTTCATCACTTCGGACGTGCCGCCGTAGATCCGGGTGACCCGGGTGTCGGCGTAGAGCCGGGCGATGGGGTACTCGTTCATGTAGCCGTAGCCGCCGTGCAGCTGCAGGCACCGGTCGATGACCCGCCCGGCGACCTCGGTGCAGAACAGCTTGGCCGAGGCGGCGTCGACGGCTGACAGCTCGCCCGCGTCGTGGGCCTCCAGCGCGCGGTCGGCGACGGCCTGGGCGGCGTCGGTCTCCGCACGACAGGCGGCGAGCTCGAACTTGGTGTTCTGGAAGGACGAGACCGGCGAGCCGAAGACCTGGCGTTCCTCGACGTAGGCCTGGGTGAATCGGATGGCCGCCTCCGCCTGGGCGTAGGCGCCGTAGGCGATGCCGAGCCGCTCCTGCGGCAGGTTCTGGCCGAGGTAGGAGAAGCCTTCGTTCTCCTCGCCGAGCAGGTCGCTGGCGGGGATCCGAACGTCGGTGAAGGACAGCTCCGCTGTGTCGGAGGTGCGCAGGCCGATCTTGTCGAGCTTGCGGCCGACCTCATAGCCCGGTGACTTGGTGTCGACGGCGAACAGCGAGATGCCGAAGCGGCGGTTGTTCTCCAGAGGTGGCGAGGTGCGAGCGCAGACGATCACACGGTCGGCGAGGACACCACCGGTGATGAAGGTCTTCGCACCGTTGAGGACATAGCTGTCACCGTCACGGCGGGCGGTCGAGCGCATGCCCGCGAGGTCCGAGCCGGTGCCGGGCTCGGTCATCGCGATCGCCCACATCTCCTCGCCGGCGATGAAGCCCGGCATCCAGCGCTGCATCTGCTGGGGCGTGGCCAGCTTGAGCAGGTAGGGCAGGCACAGCTCGAGGTGGACGCCGACACCGCCGAGGTGCACGCCCGCGCGCGCCGTCTCCTCGGTCAGGATCGCGGAGAACTTGAACGAGTGGATCCCCGCGCCGCCGTACTCCTCCGGCACCTCGATGCCGAGGATGCCGAGGTCGCCGAGCTTGGTGTAGAGCTCACGGTCGACGACGCCTGCGTCGTACCAGTCCTGGTAGTGCGGGACGACGTCGGACTCCAGGAAGGACCGGAAGGTCTTGCGGAAGTCCTCGTGTTCCTCGGTGAAGACGCTGCGGCGCATGGTGTTCCTCTCGACGGGTGCACGGCTCGAGGTCATGGTGCCACCGGCATCAACGGGTGGTGCTGCCGCCCGCCTCACGGAGGAGTTGCTCGAAGGGCGTGACGTGCGCGAACTCCTCGTCGACGGTACGCCGACGGGCGGGCCGTGCGTCCAGGGCCGAAGCAGACTCCCCCGAGTGCTCCGGAGCGGCCGCCGCGGCCAGCTCGCCGGCCGCGCGGTCGATCCGCTTGGCGAGCTGGTCGTCGCCGAAGTCCTCGCTGGCAGCGAAGACGCCGGTCGGCATGACCGTCGCGCGCAGGTAGGCGAACAGCGGGCGCAGCGCGTGGTCCAGCACCAGGCTGTGCCGGGCCGTGCCGGCCGTGGCGCCAACGATCACCGGCTTGCCGTCGAGGGCGCCGTTCTCGATGACGTCGAAGAAGGTCTTGAACAGGCCGGCGTAGGACGCCGCAAAGACAGGCGTCACCACGACCAGTCCGTCAGCAGCCCGGACCGCGTCGATCGCCATGGCCAGCTCGCCGGACGCGAAGCCCGTGACGAGGTTGTCCGCCAGCGCGTGCGCCAGCGGGCGCAACTCGACATGCTCGATGCTGACCTCGCCACCGCGAGCGTGGATCGCACTCTCGACGGCGGTACCGATCTGGTCGGCGAGCAGCTTCGTCGACGACGGGACGGAGAGACCCGCCGAGACGACGACGATCCTGGTGGTCGTTGGCGTGGTCATGCCCGAGCCTCCTCCGTCTCGCGGTCGGTGGTGCCGGTCATGGTGTCCTCGGCGTGCACGGTCGTGTCCTTCGCGCCACCGGCGGCCGCGACGAGCGAGGTGTGGGTGGGTGCGTCGGGGATGTGCGCCGGACGGCCTTCGGCGAAGCCCTTGCGCATCTCGGGCAGGATCTCGCCGAGCAGGTCGAGCTGCTCCAGGACGGTCTTCAACGGCAGTCCCGCGTGGTCGACCAGGAACAGCTGGCGCTGGTAGTGGCCGGCGTACTCCCGGAAGGACAGGGTGCGCTCGAGCACCTCCTGCGGGGAGCCGACGGTGAGCGGCGTGTTCTTGGTGAAGTCCTCCAGCGACGGGCCGTGACCGTAGACGGGGGCGTTGTCGAAGTAGGGCCGGAACTGGCGAACCGCCTCCTGGCTGTTCTTGTTCATGAAGATCTGTCCGCCGAGGCCGACGATCGCCTGGTCGGCGCTGCCGTGGCCATAGTGCTCGAAGCGCTCGCGGTAGAGGTTGATCATCTGCGCGGCGTGCGAGGCAGGCCAGAAGATGTGGTTGTGGAAGTAGCCGTCGCCGTAATAGGCGGCCTGCTCAGCGATCTCGGGGCTGCGGATCGAGCCGTGCCACACGAAGGGCGCCACCCCGTCGAGCGGGCGCGGGGTCGAGGTGTAGCCCTGGAGCGGCGTACGGAACCGGCCCTCCCAGTTGACGACGTCCTCGCTCCACAGCCGACGCAGCAGCGCGTAGTTCTCGACGGCCAGGTTGATGCCCTGGCGGATGTCCTTGCCGAACCACGGGTAGACCGGGCCGGTGTTGCCCCGGCCCATCATCAGGTCGACGCGACCGTCGGTGAGGTGCTGGATCTTGGCGTAGTCCTCGGCGATGAGCACGGGGTCGGTCGTCGTGATCAGCGTGGTGGCCGTCGACAGGATGATCTTCTCGGTCTGGGCGCCGATGTAGGCCAAAGTCGCGGTCGGGTTGGACGCGATGAACGGCGGGTTGTGGTGCTCGCCGGTCGCGAACACGTCGAGCCCGATCTCCTCGGCCTTCTTCGCAATCGCGACGGTGGCCTTGATCCGCTCGTACTCCGACGGGGTCGTGCCGGTCGTCGGGTCCGTGGTGACGTCGCCGACGGTGAAGATGCCGATCTGCATGGTCCGCTCCTGAGTCGTGGTGATGCTGTCACCCTCCAGAACAGATGACATGTCAACTATATTCCACGACCGGCCTTCGCGCGCAACTCGTCGTCCCTAGACTTGGACCTGTGAGCGAGAAGACTGCTGCCGACGTCCTGGGCGAGCCGTGGCAGGCCGAGACCATCGCACTGGAGGACGACTTCGAGGGCGAGGTCGTCGCCACCCTCGTCAGCCGGCCCCGGCCCGAGGGGGCCGAGCCAGCCGAGTGGGCGACACTGCACGTCCACGGGTTCTCCGACTACTTCTTCCACACCGAGTTCGCCGACTGGTGGGCCGAGCGCGGCCACGAGACCTACGGGCTCGACCTGCGCAAGTACGGCCGGTCCATCCGTCCGCACCAGTCCGCGACGTACGTCGCCGACCTCACCGACTACTTCGAGGACCTCGACGCCGCATGGGAGCGCATCACCCTCCGCGACGGCCACCGCAAGGTCGTGCTCTCCGGCCACTCCACCGGCGGCCTGATCGTCGCGCTGTGGGCGTCCGAGCGCCAACCCGTCGAACTCGCGGGACTCCTGCTCAACTCTCCCTGGTTCGACCTGCAGGGCGCCGCCTGGATGCGCTCGCCGGTCGCCAATCAGGTCCTCGACCAGGTCGGGCGTCGTCGCCCGATGCAGGCATTCCCGCGCAACGTCAGCGGCTACTACGCCCGCAGCCTGCACCGCGACCACGAGGGCGAGTGGGACTTCGACCTGACCTGGAAGCCCATCGAGTCCTACCCGGTGCGCTTCGGCTGGTTGCGCGCCGTCCGCCAGGGCCATGCCCGCCTGCATGCCGGCCTCGACGTCACCGCCCCCGTCCTCGTCCTCTCCTCCGATCGCACCGGTCACCCGAAGGGGATGGAGGAGACGGTCTTCACGACCGACATCGTGCTCGACGTCGAACAGATCCGCCGGTGGTCACCGGCCGTCGGTCGACACGTCACCTATGCCGCCGTCCCGGGAGCCGTGCATGACGTCGTGCTGTCCCGTGCCGAGCCCAAGACGCGGGCGTACGACGAGATCGAACGCTGGCTGCAGGCCTACGTGCAGCGTTGATCCGGGCGCCTCGGTGCGCGGTCAGCCGTAGGTGCAGTCGTAGGTCGAGCAGTCGGTGACCGAGTTGTCCGCCACCGCGACGAGAACGATCATCAGCACGACGAAGCCGACGAAGAAGGCGAACCCGAGCCAGCCGATGATGATGCCGGCAAGCGCGAGCCCGCCGCCCTGCTCGTTGTTCCGCTTGATCTGACCGCGCGCGACATGGCCGAGGATGGCGCCGACGACACCGGTCATCCCCATGCACAGCGTCAGTGACACCAGACTGGTGACGAGAGAGCCGATTGCCAGACCATTGGTCCTGGCCGGCACCGGGTACCCGTAGCCGCCGTAGGGCGCGGCGCCGTACGGGCCCGTCGGCTGGCCGCAGGGCTGAGCCGGCGGCGTGTACGGCGCACCGTACGGCGCTCCGCCGTCCTGCGCGCCTGCCTGACCGCTGGCTTGCCCACCCGACTGCCCGTACGGCTCGTACGGGTTGTTCTCGTACGGGTTGTTCTCGGACGGCGAGCCGAAGGGCGGGGTCGTCATGGCGTCATCGTCCCACGGCCGTCGCCGACAGCCCCGCTATGGTCGGGGGCATGGACCCCGTCACTGGAATCTCGATCGGTCGCATCGTCCTCGGCGCCGGCGCTCTCGCGGCACCCGCTGCCACCGCTCGCGTGTTCGGGCTCGACCCGGTCACCAACCCGCAACTCAGCTATTTCGGGCGGATGTTCGGCGCTCGTGAGATCGCCCTCGGCGCGGTCACCCTGGTGGCGCGCGGCAGTCTGCGCCGCAACCTGACCCTGGTCGGCATCGCGGTCGACGGCGCGGACGCCGCGACCGGGATCATCGAGCTGACCGAGGGCAACGTGCCGAAGTGGTCGGCCGGGATGCTGATCGGTGCCGCCGGCGGAGCAGTTGGCTCCGGCGTGCTGTCGCTGGCCCGGCGTGGGACTAAGGCGATCGCCTCGACGATCGGTTGAGACTCAGCTCAGGATCGCCGCGACGGCAACCAGGCCGACGACGACGATGATCGCGCGGAGTGCGAGGGGCGGCAGCCGGCGTCCGACGGCGGCACCGAGGAAGCCCCCGCACACCGAGCCGACCGCGATCAGCAGGACCACCAGCCAGTCGATGTCGCCCTCCACCCCGAACAGGTCGAGACCTGCGACGGTGAGGAAGATCAGGCCAGCGATCGCATTGACGAAGGCGACCAGCACGTTCTTGACGCCGTTGAGCCGTTGCAGGGACTCGGCGATGCCGATGCCGAGCACGCCCATCAGCAGCACCCCCTGTGCCGCACCGAAGTAGCCGCCGTACACGCCCGTGGCGAAGACCGCTGCGGGCACCCACCACTGCTCCCCGGCGACCTGACCGCCGGACGCCGCGCGACGCTCGGCCCGCGCTGCCACCACGCGCGAGAGGCGGGGCTGCACGATGACGAGGACCACCCCGAGCAGGATCAGGACGGGTACGGCGGCCTCGAACGCGCCGGGGGGCAGCACGAGCAACAGACAGGCGCCGACCACCCCGCCGCTGGCGGAGAAGGCCAGGAGCCGCAACACCCGGGCGCGCTGGCCAGCGAGTTCCTTGCGATAGCCGACGGCGCCAGCGACCGATCCGGGCACCAGACCGAGGCTGTTGGACATGTTGGCCGTGACCGGCGGGATGCCGATCGCCAGCAGGGTCGGGAAGGTGATCAGCGTCCCCGATCCGACGACCGCGTTGATCGTGCCCGCACCGACGCCGGCCAGCAGGACGGCGACGATCTCGAGGAAGGTCACTCCGAGGACGGATCCTTCTGGCCCGGTCGAGCCGCGCTCTCGGCCTCGGCGATCGCCTCCTGGACCGCCGCGCGGGTGCCGGTGTCGGGCACCTCAGGCTCGGTCGGGCCGAGGTCGACCCGCTTGGCCGGGCCGGGGGTCGACCTCGGGATGCCGGCGACTTCGTGGATCGAGGAGCCGAGGCCCTCGAGTGCCTTGGTGATCTCCGAGGGGATGACCCACACCTTGTTGGCGTCACCCTCGGCGATCTTCGGCATCATCTGGAGGTACTGGTAGGCCAGCAGCGACTGGTCAGGGCGGCCGTCGTGGATCGCCTGGAAGACCGTCTGGATGGCCTGTCCCTCGCCCTGGGCCCGCAGGATCTGGGCTTCACGCTCGGCCTGTGCGCGCAGGATCTGCGACTCGCGCTCACCCTCGGCGTTGAGGATGGCCGACTGCTTGTTGCCCTCTGCGGTGAGGATCGCGGACTGGCGGGCGCCCTCGGCCGTCAGGACCAGCGCACGCTTGTCGCGCTCGGCCCGCATCTGCTTCTCCATCGCGTCCTTGATCGACGGCGGCGGCTCGATGCCCTTGATCTCGACGCGCTTGACCTTGATCCCCCACCGACCGGTGGTCTCGTCGAGCACGGCCGACAGGCCGCTGTTGATCGACTCGCGGCTGGTCAGCGTCTGCTCGAGGTCCATGCCACCAACGACATTGCGCAGCGTGGTCATGGTGAGCTGCTCGATCGCCTGGATGTAGTTGGAGATCTCGTACGTCGCGGCGATCGGATCGGTGACCTGGAAGTAGATGACCGTGTCGATGTCGACGGTCAGGTTGTCCTCGGTGATCGCGGCCTGCGGCGGAAAACTGACGACCTGCTCGCGCAGGTCGATCATGTAGCGCACCTTGTCGACGAACGGGACCACGAAGTTCAGGCCCGCTGGCAGCGTCTCCTTGTACTTCCCGAAGCGCTCCACGATGCCGGTGTAGGCCTGCGGCACCACCCGGATCGACTTCGCGACGATGGTGATGGCGAACAGCATCACCAAGATGAGCAGGACGAGCACGATCATCGGAGTTCCTCCGGGGTCGAGGGCAGGGGGCCGTCGTCGGCAGTGGACACGGGTCGGACGTGGGCCGTGGCGCCGACGATCGAGATGACCTCGACCGTCTGCCCCACGGTGAGGTCGTGGGCGGGTGGTTCGCCGACGGCCAGCCAGGACTCGCCGCCGATCTTGACCCGGCCGGGGCGATGCTCAGCGGCAGCCTCGGTGACGATGCCGCGGCTGCCGACCAGGCCGGCCGGGCCGATCACCAGATCGGGCCCGCCGTGCAGACGGCGCAGCAGCGGTGGGCGCACGACACCGAGGAACAGCAGCGCCGTCGCGCAGGCCACGAGCACCTGGATCACCGCGTTGTCGGTGATCAGCGCGGTCCCGACTCCGGCGAGCGCGCCACCGGCGAGCATCAACAGGAACAGGTCGAGGCTGAGCAGCTCAGCCAGACCGAGCACGATGGCCGCAGCCAGCCAGGTCTCCCAGAGGTGGTCCCGGAGCCAGTCCATGCCCGAACTGTAGTTGAGAGACCTCTCTGCTGCGCCTCAGCCCCGGTGCCGCTGCTTGCGTCGCGCGGCGTACCGCCCGTCGTGCTCCTCCAGGACCAGCGGCATGCCGAAGGTCGCCGACAGCGCCTCCGCGCTCAGGGTCTCCTCGATCGGACCCTGAACGACGACACGACCCTCGCGCAGCATGATCACGTGGGTGAACCCTGGCGGTATCTCCTCGACGTGGTGCGAGACCAGCACGGTCGCAGGTGAAGCAGGGTCATGGGCGAGCACCGACAGCGTCGAGACCAGGTCCTCCCGCCCGCCGAGGTCGAGCCCGGCAGCCGGCTCGTCGAGCAGCAGCAGCTCAGGATCGGTCATCAGCGCCCGCGCGATCTGCACCCTCTTGCGCTCCCCCTCACTCAACGTCCCGTAGGTGCGCTCCGCGAGCTGGACCACACCGACCTCGCGCAGCAGCCCATCGGCACGGGCGTGGTCGACGTCGTCGTACTGCTCCTTCCAGCGGCCGAGCACGGCGTACGACGCCGTCAGGACGAGGTCACGCACAGTCTCCTTGCGCGGGATCTGCTCGGCGACGGCCGCGCTCGAGACGCCGATGCGCGACTTGAGGTCGAACACGTCGACGGTGCCGAGCAACTCACCGAGCAGGCCCACCGCACCCGACGTCGGATGCAACTGGGCCCCGGCGATCTGCATCAGGGTGGTCTTTCCGGCACCGTTGGCGCCGAGCAGGACCCAGCGCTCCCCCTCGCGGACCACCCAGCTCACGCGGTCCAGCAGCGTCGCCTGCCCACGTCGTACGGTCACCTCGGCGAGCTCCAGCACGGCGGACATGTAGCCAACCCTAACCAGATACGCTCGCGGCCGTGAGCGTCCTCCCCTCCTCCGCGCGGCTCGCCTGGTGGGGTACGTCGTGGCTGCGCGGACATGTCGGTCCGGACGAGGCGCTGGACGGCATCCGCGGCGACGACGTCACGCACGTCGTGGCCGGCGAGGACGGCGCGTCCTCGCTGCTGCTCGAGCTCGCCGCCGCCCGCAACGCCGGATCGGACTTCGTCGCCGCGGTGTTCCCGGCGCCCGGCGACCCCACCGGACTGCGGGGTCCGCGCGAGCTGACGGCAGCCGCGATCGAGGCCGGCGAGGTGTCCCTCGTGGGCTCGATCGGGCTGGTGCCCCTGCGGGTCGGACCGGTCGTCGAATGGACCCTGCTCCCCGCCGGGCGCCGTCCCCCGCCGGACCTCGGCGAGGCCGATCGACAACTGCGGACGGCGCTGTTGAGCGCGGCGAATCTGCTCGCCCGGCTGGACGTCGCCGCCTGGAAGCCGCAGGTCGCCGACGAACTGCACGACCTGCGGGCCGGCGTACCACTGAAGGCGCCGGCCGGAATCCCCCGCAGATGCGTGGATCTGGCGTCGCGCGCGTTGCATCTCGAAGCAGTCGTTGCCCTCGCGTTGGAGGATGACGGCGGCGCTCTCAGCGCGTCGGAGGCCGGCGCACGACGTGACGCCCTCGATCCGCTGGAGCGAGCCGCACGGCACGCCCTCACCGCCGCGTGCTCGCCCGATGGCTGGCCACCGGAGCCCGCCGACCAGCGATCCCGGTAGCCTGCAACCCGCGATGAGCCTTCACGATGCAGCGGACGACACCCTTCTGATCACCGTCACCGGAACGGACCGTCCCGGAGTCACCTCGACCGTCCTGGAGACCCTCGCGTCCTTCGGGGTCAGCGTCGTCGACCTCGAACAGATCCTGATGCGCGGCCGCCTCGTGCTCGGCGTACTCGTCACAGCACCGCGGGACCGCAAGAAGCTCCGTGCCGCCATCGAGGACAGCGTCTCCGCATTGGGCATGAGCGTCGAGATCGAGAAGGGCTCCGGCGACAACCGCTCCCGTCACCGCGACCGCGCGCACGTGACCGTCATCGGTGCACCACTACGGGCCTCGGCGATGGCAGCCATCGCCGGACGGATCGCCGACTGCGGCGGCAACATCGACCGGATCGACCGGATGGCGCGCTACCCGGTGACCGCCCTCGAACTCGACGTCTCAGGTGCACGACCCGACCGGCTGCGCACCCTGCTGGCCCGCGACGCCGCCACCCACGGCATCGACGTCGCCGTCCAGCCCGCCAACCTGCTGCGCCACGGCGTGCGCCTGATCGTGATGGACGTCGACTCCACCCTGATCCAGGGCGAGGTCATCGAGATGCTCGCCCAGCACGCCGGCTTCGGCGCCGAGGTCGCCGAGGTGACCGAGCGAGCCATGCGCGGCGAGATCGACTTCGAGGAATCCCTGCGGGCACGGGTCAAACTGCTCGCCGGACTCGACGAGAGCGTCCTCGACGACGTGTACGGCGCCATCGTGGTGAACCCCGGCGCGCGGACGCTGGTGCGCACCCTGCGCCGCCTGGGCTACCGGTTCGCGATCGTGTCCGGCGGCTTCAGCCAGATCACCGACCGGCTCGCCGAGGACCTCGGGATCCATCGCGCTCGCGCCAACACCTTGGAGATCATCGACGGGAAGTTGACCGGCAACGTCGTCGGCGAAGTCGTCGACCGAGCCGGAAAAGCCCGTGCACTGCGGGAGTTCGCCGCTGACCTCGGCGTACCCGAGGACGCGACGATCGCCATCGGCGACGGGGCGAACGACCTCGACATGCTTGCCGCCGCCGGCCTCGGGATCGCCTACAACGCCCGTCCCGTGGTGCGCGCCGCGGCCGACACCGCGCTCAACGTGCCCTACCTCGACGCCATCATGTACCTGCTCGGCATCACGCGCGAAGAGGTCGAGGCGGCCGACGCCGCCGTGGGCATCGTGACGCCAGCACCGCCGGTCTGACCTCTGCTGGGAGACCCTGCTCGCGCGAGGATCAGGCGCGAGCGACGTGGAACTGCTCCAACCGCGCCGTGCCGGCCACGACCTCCGACCAGCTGCCGGCAACCTCGAACACGGCCGCCGTGCCGGTCGGGAAGGTGCCCATCTCGACAGCGCCGGTCGCCGTACCGTCGCCGTCATCGAGGAGCTGCGCGACCATTGCCATGGTCGGGTTGTGGCCGACGACGATGATCGTGTTGATGCCGTCGTCGGTGGTCTGCACGAGCTCGAGGACGCCGTCCTCGTCGGTGCCGTAGAGGGCGCCGTCGATCTGGGGTTCGAGAGCCCAGTCCGCGCCCTCGGCAATCGCCGCCCACGTCTCGCGGGTGCGTGCCGCCGACGACACGTAGGACATGTCGGGCGTGATGTCCTGCCCGGCCAGCCATCCGCCGAGGGCCGCCGCGTCCGCCCGACCGCGCGGGCTCAGGACTCGCTCGATGTCAGAGGGGGCGAACTGCTCGGCCTTGGCGTGCCGGACGATGACGAGCCGGCGGGTGTTCTCCACCCGCGCATCCTAGGGCTTGCGGGGAGGCGAAAGTAAAGAACTCGCGTGCCGCCGGACGGTCCTGTCAGGTGGTGCGGTCAGGCGCCCATCGCGTGGAAGCCGCCGTCGACGTGGATGATCTCGCCGGTGGTGGCCGGGAACAGGTCGGACAGCAGCGCGCAGACCGCCTTCGCGGTCGGCTCCTGATCCGTGTTGTCCCATCCCAGCGGGGACTTCGTGGTCCACATCGACTCGAGGTCCTCGAAACCGGGGATCGCCTTGGCCGCCAGGGTGCGCAGCGGGCCTGCGGACACCAGGTTGACCCGGATGCCGTCCTTGCCGAGGTCACGGGCGAGGTAGCGGCTCGTCGACTCGAGAGCCGCCTTGGCGACGCCCATCCAGTCATAGACCGGCCAGGCGACGGATGCATCGAAGGTGAGACCGACGACCGAACCGCCCTCGGCCATCAGCGGACGGCAGGCGACAGCGAGCGACTTGAGGGAGTACGCCGACACCTGCACCGCCTGCGCCACGTCGTCCCACGGTCCCTCGAGGAACTTGCCACCGAGCAGGGTCTCCGGGTTGCCGTAGGCGATCGAGTGCACGACGCCGTCGAGCTTCGCGTCCGCGCCGAGAGCCGCACGGACAGCCTCCGGCAGGGCCGCTAGGTGCTCCGCGTCGGTGACGTCGAGCTCGATGACCTCGGGCAGCGCGGGCAGCCGCTTGACGATGCGGCGGGTGATCCGCAGGGCCTGGCCGAAGTTGGAGACCAGGACCGTCGCGCCCTGCTCCTGCGCGAACTTCGCGACCGCGAAGCCGATCGAGGTGTCGAGAGTGACTCCCCCGACGAGGATGTTCTTGCCTTCGAGGATGCCGCTCATGTCAGTGCCCCATTCCAAGTCCGCCGTCGACCGGGATCACGGCGCCGGTCACGTACGCCGCCTGCGGGCTTGCGAGCCACAGGACCGCTCCAGCCACCTCGGCCGGATCGGCGTACCGCCCCAGCGGGACCTGGGTGCGGATGCCTTCCTTCTGCTCATCGCTCAACACGGCCGTCATGTCGGTGTCGACGTACCCGGGCGCAACCACGTTGGCCGTGATCGAGCGCGGACCGAGCTCGCGGGCGAGCGAACGCGCCATGCCGACCAGGCCGGCCTTGGACGCGGCGTAGTTGACCTGTCCCGGCGAACCGAGCAGCCCGACGACGCTGGAGATGAAGATGATGCGGCCCTTCTTCTGCCGCAGCATGCCCTTGGCAGCGCGCTTGGCCAGCCGGAAGGACCCGGTCAGGTTGGTGTCGATGACCGACGACCAGTCGTCCTCGGACATCCGCAGGAGCAGCGTGTCCTGGGTGATGCCGGCGTTGGCGACGAGCACCTCGACGGGCCCGTGGGCCTCCTCGGCGGCCTTGAAGGCGGCGTCGACGGCGGCTGGGTCGGTGATGTCGGCTCGGATGTCGAGGGCGCCCTCGGGCGCGCCGCCGTTGCGCGTGGTGACGGCGACCTTGTCACCCTGCGCGAGGAACGCCTCGGCGATGGCGCGGCCGATGCCGCGGTTGCCGCCGGTCACCAGGACGGAACGAGGCTCGGGTCGGGACTCGGAGGGCGCGTTGCTCACGCTCAGAAACGCTAGTGGGACGGTGCCTGCACCCTCGCCGGGCGCAGACACCAAGTTCACTGCGTTTCTGTGTAGGAGCCATACACCCTAAGGCAGTGAACTTGATGTTTGTTCCGGGCGGGGTAGCAGGCACCGTCCCGCTAGCG